>NZ_JBMPOR010000105.1:0-226 GCF_049340265.1 Undibacterium sp. Di26W | reverse complement strand
GATATCCAAAAGCTTTACATCGCTTATTTCAACCGTCCAGCGGACCCACTGGGTCTGGCGTATTGGACAGCGTCGAGCCTGTCCCTCAAAGACATCGCACAAAGCTTCTCCGTACAAAAGGAATACGCAGACACGTATGCCAACCTGACGACAGCACAAACCGTCAACACCATTTACAAAAACCTGTTCGGCCACGAAGCTGATCCAGCAGGTCTGACTTACTGGG
>NZ_JBMPOR010000104.1:0-247 GCF_049340265.1 Undibacterium sp. Di26W | reverse complement strand
CTGGGCAATGTTGAACGCGCACTGGACCGTAAGGAACAGGCGCGCACGCACTTCACCGAGGCGCTGCGACTGCACAAGCAGATCGGCAATGTCATGGGTGAGGCCAATGCGCTTGATGGTCTGGGCAATGTTGAACGCGCACTGGACCGTAAGGAACAGGCGCGCACGCACTTCACCGAGGCGCTGCGACTGCACAAGCAGATCGGCAATGTCATGGGTGAGGCCAATGCGCTTGATGGTCTGGGCA
>NZ_JBMPOR010000103.1:0-254 GCF_049340265.1 Undibacterium sp. Di26W | reverse complement strand
ACAGAAATAATTTTGATTATTTCTACTTTACTTCTTCTAAATTGTTAAAGAACGAGAACTACTTTTATTACTCTGTCTTTCGCTTTGAAAGTACAAACCTAAATCTCAACGTTGTTTTCTGTAGCATTCTTCGCTACTGCCGCTGACTTACGTTTGCACTGTCGAGATCTGGTGGTGGGTCTGGTTGGGCTCGAACCAACGACCCCCGCGTTATCAACACGGTGCTCTAACCAACTGAGCTACAGACCCGATTC
>NZ_JBMPOR010000102.1:0-255 GCF_049340265.1 Undibacterium sp. Di26W | reverse complement strand
CTGCGCTACTTCACCTATGGACATGGCGGCTACTTCAGCCCCAAATCCTACGTCTCCGTAGGCATCCCATTTGAAATAGCAGGACGCAAAGGCAAGTTTGCGTATCAACTGGGTACCACACTGGGCCTGCAACACTTCAGAGAACTCGCAGCCCCGTACTACCCGAATTCAGCGGCAGACCAGGCCGAGCTGGAACAATTTGCGGCGGCCAACCCCACCATCAACATCCAGACGACGTATCCGGGGCAAACCCGT
>NZ_JBMPOR010000101.1:0-255 GCF_049340265.1 Undibacterium sp. Di26W | reverse complement strand
TCTGTTGCGGTTTGCCATCGACGGTACCGGGCTTGTTTTTGCAGGAACCGGACATCAATTGGGAACGAACGGCATTGTCGAGACCACGGAAGCCACTGGACTTGTCGATCTTGACGTCTGCCACGGAGCCATCGGCACCGATCAGGACGGACAATTGGACGATACCGGTTTCTTCATTGCGCAGTGAAGCACGCGGGTATTCTGGTTTGCAGCCACCGACGTTGAAGTCAATCACACCAGGAACAACTACCGAAC
>NZ_JBMPOR010000100.1:0-255 GCF_049340265.1 Undibacterium sp. Di26W | reverse complement strand
TGTTCCTGAACAAGTGCGACATGGTAGATGACGCTGAATTGCTGGAACTGGTTGAAATGGAAGTTCGCGAATTGTTGTCCAAATACGAATTCCCGGGCGACGACCTGCCTATCATTCAAGGTTCCGCCAAACTGGCCCTCGAAGGCGACCAAGGTCCTCTGGGCGAAGAAGCCATCATGAAACTGGCTGACGCTTTGGATACCTACATCCCAACACCAGAACGTGCTGTTGACGGCGCCTTCCTGTTGCCAGTAG
>NZ_JBMPOR010000099.1:0-255 GCF_049340265.1 Undibacterium sp. Di26W | reverse complement strand
CTACTGGCAACAGGAAGGCGCCGTCAACAGCACGTTCTGGTGTTGGGATGTAGGTATCCAAAGCGTCAGCCAGTTTCATGATGGCTTCTTCGCCCAGAGGACCTTGGTCGCCTTCGAGGGCCAGTTTAGCGGAACCTTGAATGATAGGCAGGTCGTCGCCCGGGAATTCGTATTTGGACAACAATTCGCGAACTTCCATTTCAACCAGTTCCAGCAATTCAGCGTCATCTACCATGTCGCACTTGTTCAGGAACA
>NZ_JBMPOR010000098.1:0-255 GCF_049340265.1 Undibacterium sp. Di26W | reverse complement strand
AGACGACAGCGGGTTACCGCCCTTGATGCAGGAGTTGACGCAGCGACTGCTATCGCATTTGCAGGGACTGGACCGGCAGGTGCAGGAAATTGACAAGCAAATCAAGCAACTGGCAAGACAATCCCAGGTTTGCCGCACGTTGGAACAGGTGCCGGGCATCGGCCCCATTACCGCCACGGCTCTTGTTGCTACGGTAGGCAGTCACATCAATGAATTCAAGAACGGTCGGCAGCTCGCGGCCTTTCTTGGTTTGGT
>NZ_JBMPOR010000097.1:0-258 GCF_049340265.1 Undibacterium sp. Di26W | reverse complement strand
AGGTGTCGAGTTTGATGCCGGTACGGGTGACGCCACCCCAGGTGAGTCCGTACAGGCTGTCTTTGGCACCGGCATAGGAGAGGTAGCTGTCGGTCACTGAGCGACGGGCGATTTCTATGCCTAGGCTAGCCCCGTCATCAGAACCACTCCAGCGTAGTCCACCGACGATGTTCTGGATGGGGAAGCCGATGGGGCTGGAGCCGATGTCGGCACGTACGCCTGCCAGTTCGTAGCTGAGGCTGAGGGCGACGCCTTTGG
>NZ_JBMPOR010000096.1:0-258 GCF_049340265.1 Undibacterium sp. Di26W | reverse complement strand
TTGATAGGCTGGGTGTGGAAGTGCAGTAATGCATTAAGCTAACCAGTACTAATTGCCCGTAAGGCTTGTCCCTATAACCTTAGCAGGTCTATAGGCTACGACAAGTATTGTGAAGTGTTTGCGAAAAGGGAATTCGGAAGAATTCCACTTGTTCGACAGCAGTCACAACCACCACAGTAAGCGATGGTCTCGCTTACTGTGACAAAATAAATAATGATGATTAGTGCGAAGACTCACCTCTGCCGCACACTCTACTGA
>NZ_JBMPOR010000095.1:0-261 GCF_049340265.1 Undibacterium sp. Di26W | reverse complement strand
TCAGTAGAGTGTGCGGCAGAGGTGAGTCTTCGCACTAATCATGATTATTGATTTTGTCACAGTAAGCGAGACCATCGCTTACTGTGGTGGTTGTGACTGCTGTCGAACAAGTGGAATTCTTCCGAATCCTCACATTTTCGCAAACACTTCACAATACTTGTCGTAGCCTATAGACCTGCTAAGGTTATAGGGACAAGCCTTACGGGCAATTAGTACTGGTTAGCTTAATGCATTACTGCACTTCCACACCCAGCCTATCAA
>NZ_JBMPOR010000094.1:0-282 GCF_049340265.1 Undibacterium sp. Di26W | reverse complement strand
TGCTGTTTTTATGTACGACTTGGTTTGTTTAATTTAAAACTTTAAGACCAAACTACTTCACCACAGAGACACGGAGAAAAGCAAGAGGAACAATTTCATTTTGCAAAGAATCGGCTGAATGAATATTGGTTGCTCTTTCAGATTTTTCTCTGTGTTGCCTCTGTGTCTCGGTGCCTCTGTGTTGAGAGGTCTTGATTTTTTTACTCCAGCTTCCAGACGTACTGGACTTTGGTCCAGGTCTGTTGCGGTTTGCCATCGACGGTACCGGGCTTGTTTTTGCAG
>NZ_JBMPOR010000093.1:0-294 GCF_049340265.1 Undibacterium sp. Di26W | reverse complement strand
CCAAAGGCACACTGATCATCATGGTCATCATGTCCATGGGCAGCTGGTACATCCTCATCACCAAAATCATCGACCAGGTCAAACTGTCTGGCCAGGCAACTGAAGCCCGCGCCAAATTCTGGAAAGCATCCTCCGTGCAAGCTGGCGCGTCTTCCCTGAAAGAAGGTAGCCCATTCCGCTTCATCGCTGACTCTGGCATCAAAGCCACAGAACACCATGAAGGCGCATTGCTGGAACAAATCGACTTGAATACCTGGGTATCCATGTCCATCCAGCGCGCTGTGGAAAAAGTCC
>NZ_JBMPOR010000092.1:0-303 GCF_049340265.1 Undibacterium sp. Di26W | reverse complement strand
TTACTGGCCGTATCGAACGCGGTATTGTCAAAGTAGGCGAAGAGATCGAAATCGTTGGTATCAAAGACACAGTCAAAACGACCTGTACTGGCGTTGAAATGTTCCGCAAACTGCTCGACCAAGGTCAGGCAGGCGACAACGTCGGCGTATTGCTGCGTGGTACCAAACGTGAAGACATCCAGCGTGGTCAAGTGTTGGCAAAACCAGGCTCCATCAAGCCTCACGCCCACTTCACAGGCGAGATCTATGTATTGTCCAAAGATGAAGGTGGCCGTCATACACCATTCTTCAACAACTACCGTC
>NZ_JBMPOR010000091.1:0-314 GCF_049340265.1 Undibacterium sp. Di26W | reverse complement strand
ATACAAGCCTGACAATAACCTACTTTCACACTGGTTGCAGCACTATCATTGGCGCGTAATCGTTTCACGGTCCTGTTCGGGATGGGAAGGGGTGGTACCGATTAGCTATGGTCATCAGGCATAACTTGTTGATCTGTTGTTGACTACGTTGAGCTGTAGCCGGCAACAAATCCAATTCAGAAGAAGTTCAGTAGAGTGTGCGGCAGAGGTGAGTCTTCGCACTAATCATCATTATTTATTTTGTCACAGTAAGCGAGACCATCGCTTACTGTGGTGGTTGTGACTGCTGTCGAACAAGTGGAATTCTTCCGAAT
>NZ_JBMPOR010000090.1:0-327 GCF_049340265.1 Undibacterium sp. Di26W | reverse complement strand
CAGCCAATGCAACGGACAACGCTAATACAGGCAGCGTCACCACCGCCCGCAAGCTGAGCAAGTCTGGCCAGACAACGAATGTCAGTCCAGAAGAAGCCGCCTTGCTCAAAGAAATCGACGCCCTCAACGAGTTGAACCACAGCCAGGTCAGCGTCGAAGTGGCAGGACGCGTGCGCAGTGGAGAAAAAGGCCTGTCCGCATTGAATGGCGTAGAACTCCCCATCGAAGCCCAGATCAGCACGTTGGGCCTGGGCCAGTTCGGCTTAAAAATCATCCCCGTGCTGGCTGATGCCGGTACTTTGGCTTTGAACGACACCAACATCGCCG
>NZ_JBMPOR010000089.1:0-328 GCF_049340265.1 Undibacterium sp. Di26W | reverse complement strand
ATTACTCGATGATTTTAGCAACAACGCCAGCACCGACAGTACGACCGCCTTCACGGATAGCGAAGCGCAAGCCTTCTTCCATCGCGATCGGGTTGATCAGTTTGACTGTGATAGAGACGTTATCACCTGGCATGACCATTTCTTTGTCTTTCGGCAACTCGATCGAACCAGTAACGTCCGTTGTACGGAAGTAGAACTGTGGACGGTAGTTGTTGAAGAATGGTGTATGACGGCCACCTTCATCTTTGGACAATACATAGATCTCGCCTGTGAAGTGGGCGTGAGGCTTGATGGAGCCTGGTTTTGCCAACACTTGACCACGCTGGAT
>NZ_JBMPOR010000088.1:0-338 GCF_049340265.1 Undibacterium sp. Di26W | reverse complement strand
ATGCAACGCAAACACATTCTTTGCCAAATCCATGCCAATTGTCGTAATATTCATTTCGGACTCCTCGCCTCAAGTAGTTGGTCATACTTCTACTTTGGCACATCGATGCCGTCGGCGCTGGAGTCCCTCTCTATTTCCAGCAGCCTCGAAGGCGGCGTCCATACCATTTGTTCGAGATCTTTTTTGATCACCCCCGCCGCAAGAGCAAAGTGAGGAATGCCAAATTAACGAATTGCAAGCTGGTATTCAATTGTCGCTCACAGTTTTTCCAAAGGCGATGGCATTTCTCAAGCCAGGCAAAAGAGCGTTCCACCACCCACCGCTGGGGCATGACACTA
>NZ_JBMPOR010000087.1:0-339 GCF_049340265.1 Undibacterium sp. Di26W | reverse complement strand
CAGAACCACTCCAGCGTAGTCCACCGACGATGTTCTGGATGGGGAAGCCGATGGGGCTGGAGCCGATGTCGGCACGTACGCCTGCCAGTTCGTAGCTGAGGCTGAGGGCGACGCCTTTGGCTTCCTGATCAAGGCTGGCGACATTGGACAGGCCTTGCTGGCGGGCGATGGTGGTGAAGGGTACTTTGGCGTATTTGGCACGTTCTACCAAGATGGCATTGCGGCCATACTGGCCGGCGATGTTGGTGTCGTTCAAAGCCAAAGTACCGGCATCAGCCAGCACGGGGATGATTTTTAAGCCGAACTGGCCCAGGCCCAACGTGCTGATCTGGGCTTCGA
>NZ_JBMPOR010000086.1:0-341 GCF_049340265.1 Undibacterium sp. Di26W | reverse complement strand
GCCGTATCTCAAGGAATTTGATTTTTTCTAAAACTTGTCTTTCGACAGCTTTTCAAACTCTTTTTAATACATTGTTTGTTCGATACAATCACAACCCTTCCATAATTTCCACTCACAACTGTCGTTGTCAGCTTCTCTTTACAGAAATAATTTTGATTATTTCTACTTTACTTCTTCTAAATTGTTAAAGAACGAGAACTACTTTTATTACTTTTGTCTTTCGCTTTGAAAGTACAAACCTAAATCTCAACGTTGTTTTCTGTAGCATCTTCGCTACTGCCGCTGACTTACGTTTGCACTGTCGAGATCTGGTGGTGGGTCTGGTTGGGCTCGAACCAACG
>NZ_JBMPOR010000085.1:0-342 GCF_049340265.1 Undibacterium sp. Di26W | reverse complement strand
CGGGAAAGAAATTTATCGGATTAGGGCTGGTCATATTATTTCACGTGCTGGTGGTATATGCACTGGTATCGGGCCTGGCGCGCAAGGCCATGGAAGTGGTCATCAAACCGCTGGAAACCAAGATCGTGGAAGAGGTGAAGCCACCGCCACCACCACCGGATACGCCACCACCGCCGCCACCAAAACTGCTGGCACCGCCACCACCGTTCATTCCGCCACCGGAAGTGCAGGTACAGCAACCCGTACAGCAACAACCGACCGTAGCTAACTTCTCTAACGTCAAGCCAGAGAACCCGGTCATGCCAAGGGGGCCTGCACCTACCGCACCGGCGGCAGAAACCA
>NZ_JBMPOR010000084.1:0-354 GCF_049340265.1 Undibacterium sp. Di26W | reverse complement strand
ATGAAGGCGCATTGCTGGAACAAATCGACTTGAATACCTGGGTATCCATGTCCATCCAGCGCGCTGTGGAAAAAGTCCAAAGCCGTCTGCAAGATGGTCTGGCCTTCCTGGCAACCGTTGGTTCCACCGCACCGTTCGTTGGTCTGTTTGGTACAGTATGGGGTATTTACCATGCGCTGACAGCCATCGGTATGTCTGGTCAGGCATCGATCGACAAAGTAGCCGGCCCTGTGGGTGAAGCGCTGATCATGACGGCAATTGGTCTGGCAGTGGCTGTTCCTGCGGTTCTGGGTTACAACTTCCTGGTACGTCGCAACAAGAGCGCCATGGAAGAAGTCCGTGCCTTCTCCGCTG
>NZ_JBMPOR010000083.1:0-354 GCF_049340265.1 Undibacterium sp. Di26W | reverse complement strand
ATTCATTGATGTGACTGCCTACCGTAGCAACAAGAGCCGTGGCGGTAATGGGGCCGATGCCCGGCACCTGTTCCAACGTGCGGCAAAGCTGGGATTGTCTTGCCAGTTGCTTGATTTGCTTGTCAATCTCCTGCACCTGTCGATCCAGTCCCTGCAAATGCGAGAGCAGTCGCTGCGTCAACTCCTGCATCAAGGGCGGTAACCCGCTGTCATCCCTGGCCAATTGTATTTTGACTTCGCTCATCAATCTTGCCATGCCTTGTGGTAAGGCGATCCCAAACTCCGCCAATAGCCCATGCAGTTGATTGGCTTGCGCGGTTCTTGCCTTGATCATGCCGTTACGCACCCGATGCA
>NZ_JBMPOR010000082.1:0-365 GCF_049340265.1 Undibacterium sp. Di26W | reverse complement strand
GTTGTCGTTCGTCGTAACCGGAGCCAATCGTCATGACGTTTCCCAGTTGGAATCGGTGCTTGAATCGATGAAATTCAAAAAACCTCAACCACCGATTCGTAGAAACAAACATTTATGTGCTGATGCGGGCTATACGGGAGCACCAGCGTTGCGCATTATTGAAGAGCACGGTTACATTCCACATGTAAAAGAGCGCGGACAAGAGGCGACTGAACTGGCGTGTGACCCTAACAAGAAAGCTAGACGATGGATAGTCGAAGTTGCGCACAGTTGGTTCAATCGCTTTCGAAAGCTACTGGTCAGATATGAAAAACTCGAGAGGAGCTTTCTGGCCCTCAATCATCTAGCAGCGGCGATCATTGCAT
>NZ_JBMPOR010000081.1:0-381 GCF_049340265.1 Undibacterium sp. Di26W | reverse complement strand
TGCCATACGTACTCTGGAACTCCGTACTGGCAACAAACGACGCACTGATCTTGGAGAGACTCAAGCCCGCCTTCTCTTGCTGCATCCAGTACGCCAGGCCATCGCGGTCCGGCAAGCGGTCAAAGGCACCAAAGTACAGCCGCGTCAGACTGCCGATGCCATTCTGGAATTCCGACGACGCCATGAACGACGCCGCCACCTGTGCCCTGCTCATCTTGCCACTGTCAATCTGCTGCTGCCAGTACTGCACCCCCGCCGTATCCGCTTCCCGGAACAGCACATCGCGGTACAACTGCATGGCAAACAAGTCAGAACGGTGCAAGACATCATTGTCTTTCGCCAGCGGATTGGTCCCCAGTTGTAATTCCACCGCATCCGGGA
>NZ_JBMPOR010000080.1:0-394 GCF_049340265.1 Undibacterium sp. Di26W | reverse complement strand
TGCATCGCGTGCGTAACGGCATGATCAAGGCGAGAGTCGCACAAGCCAATCAACTGCATGGGTTATTGGCGGAGTTTGGGATAGCCTTACCACAAGGCATGGCAAGATTGATGAGCGAAGTCAAAATGCAATTGGCCAGAGACGACAGCGGGTTACCGCCCTTGATGCAGGAGTTGACGCAGCGACTGCTATCGCATTTGCAGGGACTGGACCGGCAGGTGCAGGAAATTGACAAGCAAATCAAGCAACTGGCAAGACAATCCCAGGTTTGCCGCACGTTGGAACAGGTGCCGGGCATCGGCCCCATTACCGCCACGGCTCTTGTTGCTACGGTAGGCAGTCACATCAATGAATTCAAGAACGGTCGGCAGCTCGCGGCCTTTCTTGGTTTGGT
>NZ_JBMPOR010000079.1:0-428 GCF_049340265.1 Undibacterium sp. Di26W | reverse complement strand
CAGATCTCTTCCTTGAGTGTCGTGCGCATCTTGCCGAAGGCCGCCACCGCGGGACCGCTGCCCGAGCGGCATGTGCCCGCGCTGCGCAGGGGCACACCAATGGGGCGGCACGGCGTGCGCCAACCGCACCGCGACCTGCATGCCAGTGCCGGTGGACCGTCCACGCGCGGGAATGGGCACTTGAGCGCGGTGCGCGCCTTGTCGATGCAGGTCGTGTCGGTGCGTACGTCGCCTGCGCGCCATTCGATTGCGACGCCAGCGACCGTTGTTCCGACCAGGGACGACAAGCGGCAACAGCGGCGCGAGAGCCGCACGCGCGTTGCCGCCGCAACCGATTGGGCACGCCGCAGTGCGTATCTTTTTGCCGCAGTGGGATGCCGGATGCTGCGCCGCAGCCCATTGGAACAGCGCGCGCTGGCCTCTGCTCA
>NZ_JBMPOR010000078.1:0-436 GCF_049340265.1 Undibacterium sp. Di26W | reverse complement strand
GGCCCAGTGTGGTACCCAGTTGATACGCAAACTTGCCTTTGCGTCCTGCTATTTCAAATGGGATGCCTACGGAGACGTAGGATTTGGGGCTGAAGTAGCCGCCATGTCCATAGGTGAAGTAGCGCAGGTTCTTTTGGTAGAAGAAGGAGGTCAGCCCGAGCCCGGTGGTGAAGCTGAAGTCTTTGGTTTTGTACGCACGCCAGTAGGCACCGGTGCCAAATTCGGCCATGGTATTTTTGGCGACATTTTTACCGCTCAATCCATAGTAGCCAAGGTTGGCGTAGACGCCGCCGTCTTCTCCGTCATAAGAGGTGTCGAGTTTGATGCCGGTACGGGTGACGCCACCCCAGGTGAGTCCGTACAGGCTGTCTTTGGCACCGGCATAGGAGAGGTAGCTGTCGGTCACTGAGCGACGGGCGATTTCTATGCCTAGGCT
>NZ_JBMPOR010000077.1:0-442 GCF_049340265.1 Undibacterium sp. Di26W | reverse complement strand
TCGCCATCACCATCATTGCCAATTGCCATTGCCATAATGTGTTCTCTTTCGATGTTACGCTTTAAACCCTTAAGACCGCTCAACACAGAGGCACAGAGACACAGAGAAAATCAGGAGGAAAACCTCTCGGTAAGTCGTGACTTTCATCACTTTTACGATATCACCTGCACGGTGATTCATTCTCTTTTGATGTTCTCTGTGGCTTTTCTCTGTGTCTCTGTGCCTCTGTGGTTAAGGGTCTTGGTTTAACTTAAACCTGATACGACTTATTTTTTAGCTGCTGTCTTGCCCATGTTGCCGGACAATACTACAGAGTGCAGGTCAGCGGAGAAGGCACGGACTTCTTCCATGGCGCTCTTGTTGCGACGTACCAGGAAGTTGTAACCCAGAACCGCAGGAACAGCCACTGCCAGACCAATTGCCGTCATGATCAGCGCTTCAC
>NZ_JBMPOR010000076.1:0-466 GCF_049340265.1 Undibacterium sp. Di26W | reverse complement strand
AAACTGGCCCTCGAAGGCGACCAAGGTCCTCTGGGCGAAGAAGCCATCATGAAACTGGCTGACGCTTTGGATACCTACATCCCAACACCAGAACGTGCTGTTGACGGCGCCTTCCTGTTGCCAGTAGAAGACGTATTCTCCATCTCCGGTCGCGGTACAGTTGTTACTGGCCGTATCGAACGCGGTATTGTCAAAGTAGGCGAAGAGATCGAAATCGTTGGTATCAAAGACACAGTCAAAACGACCTGTACTGGCGTTGAAATGTTCCGCAAACTGCTCGACCAAGGTCAAGCAGGCGACAACGTCGGCGTATTGCTGCGTGGTACCAAACGTGAAGATATCCAGCGTGGTCAAGTGTTGGCAAAACCAGGCTCCATCAAGCCTCACGCCCACTTCACAGGCGAGATCTATGTATTGTCCAAAGATGAAGGTGGCCGTCATACACCATTCTTCAACAACTACCGTC
>NZ_JBMPOR010000075.1:0-537 GCF_049340265.1 Undibacterium sp. Di26W | reverse complement strand
ATGTGCCAAAGTAGAAGTATGACCAACTACTTGAGGCGAGGAGTCCGAAATGAATATTACGACAATTGGCATGGATTTGGCAAAGAATGTGTTTGCGTTGCATGGAGTCGACGAGCGTGGCAATAAGGTGTTGTGCAAGTCGTTGCGGCGGGAACAAGTGGTTCCCTTCTTCACTCAGCTTCAACCTTGCGTAGTGGCAATGGAAGCCTGCGGCAGTTCCCATTTTTGGGCACGCAAGCTGCAGTCGTTGGGTCATACGGTAAAGTTGATTGCGCCCCAGTTTGTTAAGCCGTACGTCAAGGGCAACAAGCATGATGCGGCAGACGCGGCGGCGATCTGCGAAGCGTCCAGCCGACCCAGCATGCGCTATGTGTCAATCAAGACGGCAGACATGCAAGCGGTATTGGCATTGCATCGGGTGCGTAACGGCATGATCAAGGCAAGAACCGCGCAAGCCAATCAACTGCATGGGCTATTGGCGGAGTTTGGGATCGCCTTACCACAAGGCATGGCAAGATTGATGAGCGAAGTCAAAAT
>NZ_JBMPOR010000074.1:0-551 GCF_049340265.1 Undibacterium sp. Di26W | reverse complement strand
TCTCAGGTCTTTATCAAATTGCGCTTAGTCCCGTGAAGGCGGTTCGATCACGAAGCCTACCTTGGCGATACCTGCCCGCTGTGCTGTCAAGATACTCTTGCCAATAAATTCATAGCGGGTGTTTTGATCACCACGGATGTGCAACTCAGGTTGCGGCACCTTCACCGCTTCCACTTTCAATTTCTCAAACAGCTCATCCGTGCCACCCAGTGGACGCATGCTGCCGTTCCAGTACAGATCACCATCCTTGTTCACGGACAAGGTGATGTTTTCCGGTTTAGTCTTGTAAATGACGTTTGTTTCTGCCGGCAGCTTGAGCTTGACCGTATCTGTAATCACCGGGGTGGTGATCAGGAAGATGATCAGCAAAACCAGCATGACGTCGACCAGCGGGGTGGTGTTGATGGTGCTGTTGACTTCGTCTTCGCCATCACCATCATTGCCAATTGCCATTGCCATAATGTGTTCTCTTTCGATGTTACGCTTTAAACCCTTAAGACCGCTCAACACAGAGGCACAGAGACACAGAGAAAATCAGGAGGAAAACCTCT
>NZ_JBMPOR010000073.1:0-552 GCF_049340265.1 Undibacterium sp. Di26W | reverse complement strand
AATATTCATTCAGCCGATTCTTTGCAAAATGAAATTGTTCCTCTTGCTTTTCTCCGTGTCTCTGTGGTGAAGTAGTTTGGTCTTAAAGTTTTAAATTAAACAAACCAAGTCGTACATAAAAACAGCAGTAAGCACTACCAACCTTATTTTGTTAAAAGGAAGCACCTCAATGAAAACCCGTTTCTCCGCATTCCTGGCTGCCACCCTCCTGGCCCTGACAGCCGCTGTTGCCGTCGCACCTGTATCCGCACAGGAATCCGCCTCCGCTGCTGCTTCTGCACCAGCTGCCGCCCCTGCCGCTGACGCCGCTGCTGCGCCAGCACCTGCAGCGGATGCTGCCCCTGCCCCTGCTGCAGCCCCAGCCAAAGAAATGGTTGACAATCCATACGGTCTCGACGCACTCTGGAAAACAGGTGACTTCGTGGCCAAAGGCACACTGATCATCATGGTCATCATGTCCATGGGCAGCTGGTACATCCTCATCACCAAAATCATCGACCAGGTCAAACTGTCTGGCCAGGCAACTGAAGCCCGCGCCAAATTCTGGAAAGC
>NZ_JBMPOR010000072.1:0-555 GCF_049340265.1 Undibacterium sp. Di26W | reverse complement strand
TCAGTTTTGGGGTGATCAGTGTGCCGCCGTTGTCATTGGCATTACCCAGTGTGGCTGTCAGGGTATTGGAGATGCCGGTACCGGTCAGTTGGTCTTCGTCTTGCAGGCTGTTGATACGGGCATTGCCACCTGGTGTGTAGACTTGTGGGGCTGTGAATGTTTCGCCGGAAACAATGTCAGTACCGTTAGTCAATACGATTTGGGAACCTGGGCTGTTAGTAACGATTGCTGCAATAGTTGCATCAACGGTTGTTTGAGCTGTTGCCAGTGTGGCTGCATCAACGACTTTGCTCAGCCATACTTTGGCTGTGGCGTTGGCATCAACACCTGCGTAGGCAGTGATTTCTTTAGTGGTATCAACAGCTGTGGTGAACGATGTCGCTGCAGTGACTTTGGAGTCAACGGCTGTCTTGTCGGCACCAGTGGCGCCGCCCAGGATGGACAAGGCTGCTACACCAACGGAGACGACGTTGTTGGTGATTTGGCCTGCCCAGTAAGTCAGACCTGCTGGATCAGCTTCGTGGCCGAACAGGTTTTTGTAAATGGTGTTGACGG
>NZ_JBMPOR010000071.1:0-573 GCF_049340265.1 Undibacterium sp. Di26W | reverse complement strand
ACGAATTGCAAGCTGGTATTCAATTGTCGCTCACAGTTTTTCCAAAGGCGATGGCATTTCTCAAGCCAGGCAAAAGAGCGTTCCACCACCCACCGCTGGGGCATGACACTAAAGGTGTGGAGTTCATTACGCTTGGCAACTTGTACGGACGCCCCCAGAATTTGATGTACCCCCTCAGCAAAAGGGCGCCCCGTATAACCGCCATCGACGAGCACGCTGGCAACCTTGCCCAAGGAATGCTTGTGCTGCTCAAACGCTTCCAGTGCTCCCTTTCTATCCGTGATGTCGGCTGTCGTCACCGCAATAGCATGGGGGAGTCCTTCTGTATCAACGGCAATATGGCGTTTAATGCCTGATATCTTCTTCCCCGCATCATAGCCTTTGTGCTGTGCCGTATCCGTGTTTTTGACGCTCTGGGCATCAACGATCAAAAAGGTGCTGCATTCGCTCCGACCATGTTTGATACGGGCCGCGCCAACCTGATTTTTTTAATGCCTGCTCCAGCAGGCTTAACTCACTTCCCAACGGCTTCTCTTTCCATTGCTTGAAGTACGTGTACACCGTACTTTTGGG
>NZ_JBMPOR010000070.1:0-599 GCF_049340265.1 Undibacterium sp. Di26W | reverse complement strand
TTTTTTTGCGATGATAGGGAATGACGAGAGCCAAGTCATGGGAAGTAACGGACGAATTTTGGAAACGTGCAGAAGCGCTGTTGCCGATGCGGCAACGCCCGGACAATAAAAGCTATGTTCGTCAATCTGGAGGTGGACGCAAGCCCAAGGATGCTCGATTAGTATTTGAGGCGATAGTGTATGTGCTGAGAACGGGCTGCCAATGGCAAGCGATACCGGCAGAACGATTTGGCAGTGCCAGTGCCATCCACGCCCGATTTCTTGAATGGGAGAAGGCAGGATTTTTTGAGTCGTTATGGAAAGCCGGCCTTGCTGAGTATGAAGAGCTGGAAGGAATAGCTTGGCGCTGGCAAAGTATAGACGGTGCGACGATGAAAGCGCCGCTGGCACAAGAGGCTGTTGGTCCTAATCCGACGGACAGGGGAAAAAATGGAAGCAAACGCCATCTGCTGGTGGACGGACGTGGCGTCCCGTTGTCGTTCGTCGTAACCGGAGCCAATCGTCATGACGTTTCCCAGTTGGAATCGGTGCTTGAATCGATGAAATTCAAAAAACCTCAACCACCGATTCGTAGAAACAAACATTTATGTGCTGATGCG
>NZ_JBMPOR010000069.1:0-614 GCF_049340265.1 Undibacterium sp. Di26W | reverse complement strand
GTAGAACCCAGGTTCAGGTTGGTGTTGCCTGTGATGATGACTTTACCAGCAGAGCCTGTGTCCATTGGCAGGTTCAGTGTGCCGATGAAGTTGTTGGCGCCTGCGCTGTTGACTGTCAGTGTTTCGTAGCCTGTGCCGCCTACGCCATTGGCGGAGGAACCAGAAGTGTTACCACCGATGTTGACTGCACCTACTTGGACGTCGGAGAGGTTCAATGCACCAACGTTGGCACCTGTCAGTACGCCGGTACCGAAGGAGAATTCAACGACGCCAGCCTGGTTGGCGTTGGAGCTGGTGATGGACATGGTATCGAGAACGGATTTGATGTTTTCGATACGGGCATTGTTGGTACCTGCTGCGGAGGCGATACGGGAGATGTTGACGGTTTTGAGGCCAGTCGTATCTTGCAGATCCAGACCTGTCACTGCCGCGTTGGCGCCACCGGAGGAGGAACCTGTGAAGGCTGCATTGACCGTTTGAATATTGGTCAGTTTTGGGGTGATCAGTGTGCCGCCGTTGTCATTGGCATTACCCAGTGTGGCTGTCAGGGTATTGGAGATGCCGGTACCGGTCAGTTGGTCTTCGTCTTGCAGGCTGTTGATACGGGCATTGCC
>NZ_JBMPOR010000068.1:0-632 GCF_049340265.1 Undibacterium sp. Di26W | reverse complement strand
CAGGAATAGATTGCACGCTTACATCCGGCCTGTTATTGCGACAAATGCCGCTGGCCCCTATGGAATTCGCTGACGACAGCCCTATCTGTTACGCGAGCTTTAGAGCTCTTGGTTCTTATCGGGTTTTTGCCGTCTCGGTCTTACCTGTTTGCCATCACTTGTTTCTTACTACCGCAACCTGTTGACGTGCCTCGCTGTGACCTTGGTGAATCAAGCCGGCGTGGCTTGGGTGCTGCAAGCAGCCAAGTCATGCCGGAACTCCTGGTGGTGAGCCAACATCGCCCACACTATCCGGGCTGTCTTGTTGGCCTGCGCCACGCAGGCGACATTGCTATTTCTGCGTGTGGCTAATTGCGCCAACCACGTGTGACTACGTTCCGGCTTGCGCAAGGTGTGCAACAATACTGCCCTTGCTCCGTGAATCAATAATCGGCGCACATACCCATCCCCGCGCTTGCTGATGCCCTGTAGTCGCACTTTCCCGCCACTGGAATGTTGTTTGGGCACCAAACCAAGAAAGGCCGCGAGCTGCCGACCGTTCTTGAATTCATTGATGTGACTGCCTACCGTAGCAACAAGAGCCGTGGCGGTAATGGGGCCGATGCCCGGCACCTGTTCCAACGTGCGGCAAA
>NZ_JBMPOR010000067.1:0-649 GCF_049340265.1 Undibacterium sp. Di26W | reverse complement strand
GATTGGCGTTCACGAAGACGGCAGGCGGAACAGACAGGGCATGGCGAAGCGCTTCGCCTGCTTGAGCAGAGGCCAGCGCGCGCTGTTCCAATGGGCTGCGGCGCAGCATCCGGCATCCCACTGCGGCAAAAAGATACGCACTGCGGCGTGCCCAATCGGTTGCGGCGGCAACGCGCGTGCGGCTCTCGCACCGCTGTTGCCGCTTGTCGTCCCTGGTCGGAACAACGGTCGCTGGCGGCGCAATCGAATGGCGCGCAGGCGACGTACGCACCGACACGACCTGCATCGACAAGGCGCGCACCGCGCTCAAGTGCCCATTCCCGCGCGTGGACGGTCCACCGGCACTGGCATGCAGGTCGCGGCGCGGTTGGCGCACGCCGTGCCGCCCCATTGGTGTGCCCCTGCGCAGCGCGGGCACATGCCGCTCGGGCAGCGGTCCCGCGGTGGCGGCCTTCGGCAAGATGCGCACGACACTCAAGGAAGAGATCTGACGCGTGGCCAACATTACGGCACGGACTTGCCGATTGGCGTTCACGAAGACGGCAGGCGGAACAGACAGGGCATGGCGAAGCGCTTCGCCTGCTTGAGCAGAGGCCAGCGCGCGCTGTTCCAATGGGCTGCGGCGCAGCATCCGGCATCCCACTGCGGC
>NZ_JBMPOR010000066.1:0-747 GCF_049340265.1 Undibacterium sp. Di26W | reverse complement strand
CGTCGTGCGCAAGACCGTTATAGTTCTTTACTACTTATGAGTATTACTTTAGCGTTTGCCGTATCTCAAGGAATTTGATTTTTTCTAAAACTTGTCTTTCGACAGCTTTTCAAACTCTTTTTAATACATTGTTTGTTCGATACAATCACAACCCTTCCATAATTTCCACTCACAACTGTCGTTGCAAGCTTCTCTTTACAGAAATAATTTTGATTATTTCTACTTTACTTCTTCTAAATTGTTAAAGAACGAGAACTACTTTTATTACTCTGTCTTTCGCTTTGAAAGTACAAACCTAAATCTCAACGTTGTTTTCTGTAGCATCTTCGCTACTGCCGCTGACTTACGTTTGCACTGTCGAGATCTGGTGGTGGGTCTGGTTGGGCTCGAACCAACGACCCCCGCGTTATCAACACGGTGCTCTAACCAACTGAGCTACAGACCCGATTCCTGCGACTTCTACCAAATCTTGGTGGAGGATGACGGGATCGAACCGACGACCCCCTGCTTGCAAAGCAGGTGCTCTCCCAGCTGAGCTAATCCCCCTTTCGGGAACATGATCTCTTACCTGTGTTCTCTATTCATCATTAACAGTCAATAAGTGTGGACACTTCACTACACGCTACTCTAGAAAGGAGGTGATCCAGCCGCACCTTCCGATACGGCTACCTTGTTACGACTTCACCCCAGTCACGAACCCTGCCGTGGTAATCGCCCTCCTTGCGGTTAAGCTAACTACTTCTGGCA
>NZ_JBMPOR010000065.1:0-842 GCF_049340265.1 Undibacterium sp. Di26W | reverse complement strand
CGTCGTGCGCAAGACCGTTATAGTTCTTTACTACTTATGAGTATTACTTTAGCGTTTGCCGTATCTCAAGGAATTTGATTTTTTCTAAAACTTGTCTTTCGACAGCTTTTCAAACTCTTTTTAATACTATGTTTGTTCGATACAATCACAACCCTTCCATAATTTCCATCAACAACTGTCGTTGCTGACTTCTCTTTACAGAAATAATTTTGATTATTTCTACTTTACTTCTTCTAAATTGTTAAAGAACGAGAACTACTTTTATTACTCTGTCTTTCGCTTTGAAAGTACAAACCTAAATCTCAACGCTAACTACTGCACTGACTTAGGTTTGTGATTTCTTGGTGGAGGATGACGGGATCGAACCGACGACCCCCTGCTTGCAAAGCAGGTGCTCTCCCAGCTGAGCTAATCCCCCTCGTTCAAACAAAAGTACAAACCTACTTTTGTTTGGTTGAGCTTCCTAAAAAAGCCTGGCAGAGCCAGTTCTTTTTTAGAACAACTTCTACGCAAAATCGCTCATGCATAGTGTGTTTGGTGGTGGGTCTGGTTGGGCTCGAACCAACGACCCCCGCGTTATCAACACGGTGCTCTAACCAACTGAGCTACAGACCCGCTACTGAACTTCAGTCGCTGTCCGGTCATTGCTACCCCGACGCAAACCGTTCTCTGTTCATTATCATTAACAGTCAATAAGTGTGGACACTTCACTACGCGCTACTCTAGAAAGGAGGTGATCCAGCCGCACCTTCCGATACGGCTACCTTGTTACGACTTCACCCCAGTCACGAACCCTGCCGTGGTAATCGCCCTCCTTGCGGTTAAGCTAACTACTTCTGGCA
>NZ_JBMPOR010000064.1:0-892 GCF_049340265.1 Undibacterium sp. Di26W | reverse complement strand
TCGCCATCACCATCATTGCCAATTGCCATTGCCATAATGTGTTCTCTTTCGATGTTACGCTTTAAACCCTTAAGACCGCTCAACACAGAGGCACAGAGACACAGAGAAAATCAGGAGGAAAACCTCTTGGTAAGTCGTGACTTTCATCACTTTTACGATATCACCTGCACGGTGCTTCATTCTCTTTTGATGTTCTCTGTGACTTTTCTCTGTGTCTCTGTGTCTCTGTGGTTAAGGGTCTTGGTTTAACTTAAACCTGATACGACTTATTTTTTAGCTGCTGTCTTGCCCATGTTGCCGGACAATACTACAGAATGCAGGTCAGCGGAGAAGGCACGGACTTCTTCCATGGCGCTCTTGTTGCGACGTACCAGGAAGTTGTAACCCAGAACCGCAGGAACAGCCACTGCCAGACCAATTGCCGTCATGATCAGCGCTTCACCCACAGGACCGGCTACTTTGTCGATCGATGCCTGACCAGACATACCAATGGCTGTCAGCGCATGGTAAATACCCCATACTGTACCAAACAGACCAACGAACGGTGCAGTGGAACCAACGGTTGCCAGGAAGGCCAGACCATCTTGCAGACGGCTTTGGACTTTTTCCACAGCGCGCTGGATGGACATGGATACCCAGGTATTCAAGTCGATTTGTTCCAGCAATGCGCCTTCATGGTGTTCTGTGGCTTTGATGCCAGAGTCAGCGATGAAGCGGAATGGGCTGCCTTCTTTCAGGGAAGACGCACCGGCTTGCACGGAGGAGGCTTTCCAGAATTTGGCGCGGGCTTCAGTTGCCTGGCCAGACAGTTTGACCTGGTCGATGATTTTGGTGATGAGGATGTACCAGCTGCCCATGGACATGATGACCATGATGATCAGTGTGCCTTTGG
>NZ_JBMPOR010000063.1:0-974 GCF_049340265.1 Undibacterium sp. Di26W | reverse complement strand
CAGCACTCAACATTAGGTTATCGCTCGCCGGTTCAATATCTGGAAGACTGGATGAAGAAACAAAATCAAGAGAATCTGGCTGCATGACAGTCACCTGATGGTGAACTAATTACCGAGGGAAGCTCACTTAGCCACATTCTAAATCAGCAGCCCAAATAACGTGCATGTGGATTTAGAAGAGTAATTACCATGGGTTCATGACGTCTCCCTGAATCGAAAAACGCAGCTTGTTGTTACGGAACACTAAGATTTCAGTGAGTTAACCTCGTGAAAATAATTTATCAATTTTGGAAAGCCAAGCGCAGGCGTTGGATAAGTGCATTGTTTATCGTGACATCTGCCATTACGTGGGTAAATATGACGGTAGCGGAAAATGGTGTTAATAAGGACTTGTTTCAGCGTCTTGCAACTCAGCTTCCCACCAATGTGCAAAGCATATATTGCTACCAAATAGGTGCGGAACCTGAGCAAATCACGTCTGAATTAAATTGTATATACTCCTCAGATTCTGAATCAAAAAACAAATTAGGAAATGCAGTAATAGAAGTGCCATTTTGGTTGGGTAGAGATTTGGGCGAGCTTGACCTTGTAAAAGGAAAAATTGGTATGCTCGATGGCGTCTATCTCTATGCGCATTCTGGATATAAAAGTAGAAATCTTTGGAGCCATAGCGAAATATTCTGTCTTCAATTATTGATCGACAGGAGGGTGTAATTAATTTTGTGTAAACGGTCATTTAGCAGGACACTGCTACCTTCAAGGAGAAATGATGACCGTTGCAAAGCGTAACAAGCGGGCCAAGCCTGACCCGGAATTGCTCAAACTGGCCGATGGATTGTTGGCCAACTACAAAAAACCCGAAGACCTGATTGGGGAGAACGGCCTGCTCAAGCAGCTCACCAAGATGCTTGTCGAGCGAGCCCTGGAAGTCGAAATGACCGACCATCTGGGTCACGACAAGAGTGGAGTCGTCA
>NZ_JBMPOR010000062.1:0-1192 GCF_049340265.1 Undibacterium sp. Di26W | reverse complement strand
GGAACATCTGATTAAGGTCTAATTTTCTTAAATTTCAAAACCAAGTGCTGGTCATTCATAAAACGTGCACGCAAGAACATGTCTTTCAGTGGAAATTGGGACAGATTTATCCGAATCTCCCTTGTTCTTGTGCGATTTCTCGCACAATCGACACACTATGCCCCTTGCATGCGCATCAAGCGCCTGCGAACCATGAACAGATTCGCCAGCGCACAGGTGACAAACAAGCGATGCGCGTTCTTTTGTAATCCGCGATAACGCACCTTCGCAAATCCAAACACGCGCTTGATGATGCCAAAGGCATGCTCTACCTTGGCCCGAATACTTGACTTGCGGCTGTTGGTCAAGCGCTCTGCATCTGTCAATGCATGACTGCGTGTAGCGCGACGGTTCGTAAAATCTTTCACCTTGGGTGCTTTGCTACGCGCAGCCTGCCTTTGGCCTAGGTAGGCAGAATCGCCCCAGTAACGCGTCTCTTGTCCATGCAACAGGTCGGGCAATACCTGGCTGTCATGGACATTGGCCCCCGTTGCGACAACGCTGTGTATCAATTTGGTCTTACTGTCCACGCCAATATGACCCTTCATACCGAAGTGCCATTGATTACCTTTTTTGGTCTGACGCATTTCCGGATCACGTTCCCCATCTTTGTTCTTGGTCGAAGAAGGGGCGGCAATGATGGTGGCATCAACGATAGTGCCGCCCGACACCTTCATCCCACGCTCTTGTAAATGACGGCCCACTTCCTCAAAGATACGCTTGCCGAGAGCATGGCGTTCCAGTAAGTGACGAAATTTGCACACCGTTGTTTCATCGGGAACAGGCTCGCTGCCCAGGTCAATGCCGACAAAACTGCGCATGGAGGCTGATTCGTACAAGGCTTCTTCGACGGCTGGGTCAGACAGATTGAACCATTGCTGCAGGAAGTAAATTCGAAGCATACGCTCTACACCTACCGGTGGACGTCCATTACCAGCCTTCGGATAATGGGGCGCAATCAGGTCGCACAGCATTGACCAGGGCACGACCTGATTCATCTCGGATAGAAATACTGCTCGCTTCGTCGTCTTGGCGTAACGTTCAAAGCTTCCTTGGGCAAAGGTAGTCTGTTTCATGGCTTCAATGATTGACAGGGGAACATGCTTCTATTAACGTTTCTGAAGGAGATTGCGTTTACTTAATCAGAGATTCC
>NZ_JBMPOR010000061.1:0-1209 GCF_049340265.1 Undibacterium sp. Di26W | reverse complement strand
TACAAAAAACCCGAAGACCTGATTGGGGAGAACGGCCTGCTCAAGCAGCTCACCAAGATGCTTGTCGAGCGAGCCCTGGAAGTCGAAATGACCGACCATCTGGGTCACGACAAGAGTGGAGTCGTCAGCAATGACAGCGCCAACACCCGCAACGGCCACAGCGGCAAAACACTCAAGGGTGATTTCGGCGCGCTGCCAATCGACATACCGCGCGACCGTCAAGGCACGTTCGAACCGCAAATCATCACCAAGCACCAAACCCGCTGGAGCGGCTTCGACGACAAGATTATCTCCCTCTACGCCCGTGGCCTGAGTGTACGGGAGATCCAGAGTCACCTGGAAGAGATGTATGGCACGGAAGTGTCACCAGCGCTCATCTCCAGCGTGACCGATGGCGTCAGTGAGGATGTGAAGGCCTGGCAAGCCCGTCCACTCGACGCGCTCTATCCCATCCTGTACCTTGATTGCATCCACGTCAAAGTGCGCGATGCGGGTGCTGTACGTAACAAGGCCGTATTTCTCGCCATTGGCGTGAACATGGATGGTCACAAGGAAGTACTGGGTCTGTGGATTGCCCAGACCGAGGGAGCCAAGTTCTGGCTGCAGGTCGTCACTGAACTGAAGAATCGTGGCGTGCAGGACATCTTCATTGCCTGTGTAGACGGTCTCAAAGGCTTCCCTGATGCGATCGAAGCAGTCTACCCCAAGGCGGCAGTCCAGCTTTGCATTGTTCACATGGTACGCAACAGCCTGCACTTTGTGCCCTGGAAAGATCAGAAGGAGGTAGCTGCCGATCTGCGCACCATTTATACCGCAGCCACTGCCGACGAGGCCAGTCTTATGCTCACGCAATTCGAGGCCAAGTGGGATCAGCGGTACCTGCCCATAGGGCAATCATGGCGACGTAACTGGGAGAGGGTCATTCCCTTCTTCGACTACCCGGCGGAGATCCGTAAGGTGATCTACACCACGAACGCCATTGAATCGATTAACATGAGTCTGCGCAAGGTCATCAAAACGCGTAGTTCGTTCCCTACTGATGAAGCGGTCAGCAAGCTGTTCTACCTGGCACTCAACAACATCAGCAAGAAATGGACAATGCCAATACGGGACTGGAAAGGAGCACTCAATCGCTTTACCATCCAGTTCGATGACCGGATGTCGCAGAACTAAACGAAAAACCGTTTACACAAAATTCCGGACACCCCC
>NZ_JBMPOR010000060.1:0-1211 GCF_049340265.1 Undibacterium sp. Di26W | reverse complement strand
CTTGTATGGTTATAAGTGACGATTTCTGAGAAACTAGAAAGCGTCGGGGTGGAGGGACAACGCTGCGCATCTGCAGTTTCAGCTGACAGACCCGATTAGAACTCTCCCACCCCACCTCTTCAACGTCGATGAGGAATCCTGCGGTCAATAGGCCTGCCAACCAATACCGCCGATATGTGCAAGCTAACGTGAAGAAGTGGCCACCCCAACATTCTCACTTTAACGATAAGGAGGCAATCATGCAATCCCCGTTATTCATTGGTGTTGATGTGGCGAAATCTGAGGTCGTTATTGCCTGCTCGGAAAGCAGTTTCCCGGTGCATGGTATTGCTAATGAATTAGCTGCTTTAAAGAAATTCCTGAAACAACTGCCACCTGGCTCATCTATTGCGATGGAGGCAACTGGCATCTATCACCAGGTGCTGGCTGATTTGGCTTTCCAGATGGGCTTGCATGTTTATGTGCTCAATCCTAAAGATACCCGTCATTATGCGAAAGGGGTTGGAGCGCGTGCCAAGACTGACAACGTCGATGCAATGCTCATTGCACGTTACCTGGCGCATGAAGTCAAGGAACTGCGCCGGTATGAACCGGCTACACCTGAGCAACGCACCATGGATGAACTGTTAAAACGCAGGGCTAAAATTGTTTCTTTGAAGACGGCTTTACGTCTGACCTGTGATGGAGCGCCGTCACTGAAAGTGAAGGCAGTCAAGCTTTTAGATAGCTTTACAGAATTACTCAAGCAAATCGATCAGGACATTGCTGGGTTGAATAAGGATATTCCCAGCCGGGCCGAACAGGTCTGTCGCTTGCAGTCTATTGCAGGAGTCGGCTTATTAACCAGTTCCTGGCTGGCGAATCTGTTTGACCGTGTTCGCTTCACAAACAGTGACGCTGTCGTTGCATTTGTCGGTATGGATCCACGTCCCTGTGATTCCGGTCAGAAGCGTGGACGCAGGAGGCTGTCCAAGCGAGGCCCTGCTGAAGGGCGCCGCTTGCTATTTAACGCCGGTATGGCGGCAGCAAAATCAAAGGTGTGGGCGCCTGTGTACCAACATTATCGGCAACTTGGCTGGCCATCAACGGCCACCATTATGATCATCGCACGTAAAATAGTGCGGATCGCTTTTACCTTAATCAAGAGCAAGACCGACTTTAATCCCGATCTCGTCGCAATAAAAACTTGACGGAAACCATAGAATCTAATC
>NZ_JBMPOR010000059.1:0-1253 GCF_049340265.1 Undibacterium sp. Di26W | reverse complement strand
TGTAGTGGTCTAATAATAACGGACACCGAGATAGGTGGGATAATTCACTTATTGAGGAAAAGAGATGAAAGCAAAAAGAAGAACATTTGAGATTGGCTTTAAGTTGCAAGTTGTCCGTATGGTGACAGAACAGGGCTTAAGTGTGGGCCAGGTGTGCAAGGAATTTGATCTGGGAGAGACAGCGGTACGTCGTTGGCTGAGTCAGATAAATGTACAGAAACTTGAACAGGCTGGTGTGGGCAAACCTTTAACGGCAGAACAGTTACGCATACGTGAACTGGAAGCCCAGAACCGGCAGCTCCAACAGGACGTCGATATTTTAAAAAAGGCGTCGGCCTTCTTTGCCAAAGAACTGAAATGAAATATCAGGTCATCCATCAGTTGCAACAGAAGGCCATCTCGATACAAGCTGCATGCAAGGCAATGGAAGTGTCACGGTCAGGGTATTACGCCCATTTGAGGAATCAGAAAAGCGAGCCGCGAATCTGCACGACCAGCGTACATCTGAAGGCAGCATTTGAAGTCAGTGGCAGCACGTATGGTAGCCGCCGGTTGCAAAGCAGTCTGCAGCAAAAAGGCGTGCAGGTGGGGCGTCACCGGATACGTACCCTCATGAAGCGACATCAAATGCATGTAGTCTGGAAACGCAAGTTCATTCATACCACTGACAGCAGACATGATTTACCGATAACACAAAACCATTTGAATCGCCAGTTTGAACAGAATGAACCGAACCGTGCCTGGGTGGCTGATATCACCTATATCCGTACGCGGAGCGGATGGCTGTATCTGGCTGCAGTGCTGGACTTGCATTCACGCAAGATCGTGGGCTGGGCGATGGCACCGCATATGCATGCAGAACTCGTTTGTGATGCCCTGCAAATGGCACTGATTCAACGTGCGCCTGCCGCAGGGCTGATCATGCATTCAGACCGGGGGAGTCAGTACGCAAGCGCCTCCTATCAGCGCCTGCTGAAGAAATATGAATGTATTTGCAGTATGAGCAGAAAAGGGAATTGCTGGGACAATGCAGTCATGGAGCGATTCTTCCTGAGCTTAAAGATGGAACGTGTCTGGCGAAAGAATTATGCCAATCACGCAGAAGCGATGCATGACATTGCAGACTATATTGTGGGCTTTTACAACAACGTTCGCTTGCATTCTGCCCTGGGCAATCTGCCACCCAGTGTCTATGAGCAAAAAATGGCAGAAAAAGAACCTATCCCAGTGTCCGAAAATACTTGACCACTACA
>NZ_JBMPOR010000058.1:0-1288 GCF_049340265.1 Undibacterium sp. Di26W | reverse complement strand
TGAGCTTCCCTCGGTAATTAGTTCACCATCAGGTGACTGTCATGCAGCCAGATTCTCTTGATTTTGTTTCTTCATCCAGTCTTCCAGATATTGAACCGGCGAGCGATAACCTAATGTTGAGTGCTGGCGGGTTCGATTATAAAACACTTCAATATATTCAAAGCTTGCTGCCTTCATTGCGTCATGGGTTGCGTAACGAATTCCATGATAGCGCTCATTCTTGAAGCTGTTAAACCAGCTCTCGGTAGGTGCGTTATCCCAACAATTTCCTTTGCGGCTCATTGAGCAAACCATACCAAATTCCTTGAGCTTGATCTGAAACGCATTGCTGGCATATTGGCTACCACGATCAGAATGATGCATCACACCAGTTGACGGTCGGCGGCGGAACCATGCCATCGTTAAAGCATCCGTCACAATGTCGCTGGTCATGCGCGGCTTGAGTGACCAACCAATCACCTCCCGGTTAAATAGATCAAGCACGATAGCCAGATAGAGCCATCCTTCATCCGTCCATAAGTAAGTGATATCAGAAGTCCATGCTTGATTCGGCGCCGTCGGCAGAAAGTTTCTATCGAGCAGATTGTCTGCAACAGGTAACGCATGTTTTGAGTCTGTCGTTACCTTGTAGCGGCGCTTATGCCGTGCGCGTATGCCATGCTCTCGCATCAATCTTTCGACACGTTCTTTGCTGGCTGTAAAGCCGCGCAATCTCAGTTCTCTGATCATGCGCGGGCTGCCATACGCACCCTTGAGTTCTGCATGAATGGCACGAATGATTGCCAGCATCTGTGCCTCCGTTAAGCGCTTTCTGCCAGGAATTCCACCTCGTTGCCAGGCGCGATAACCACTCACACTGATTTCCAATACGGCGCACATTTCTGCTAAAGAATAAGTTTTGCTGTTGCCAGCTATCCATGCATACTTCACAGAACATCTTTCGCGAAGTATGCCGCCGCCTTTTTTATGATTTCATTCTCCCGCTTGAGCCTGGCAACTTCTGCTCTTAATCGGGATAGCTCCATGGCTTCCGGCGTGATGACCTTCGCGCCTGCACCTTTGAGTTTCCCGTCCGATGCAGCCTTGATCCAGTTTCGCAGCGTTTGGTCGCTTAAACCCAGTTCCTTGACGACTACAGAGATGGCTTCGCCGCCTGAGACACGTTTGACGGCCAGTTCTTTGAATTCGGTCGTATAAGCTTTTTTGGGTATCCTGTTCATCATTTGTCTTTCCAAAGTTACGTTTATTTTACGTCACCTTTGGGGAACTAAATTTCAGGGGAAGCTCA
>NZ_JBMPOR010000057.1:0-1689 GCF_049340265.1 Undibacterium sp. Di26W | reverse complement strand
GTTTGACGGCCAGTTCTTTGAATTCGGTCGTATAAGCTTTTTTGGGTATCCTGTTCATCATTTGTCTTTCCAAAGTTACGTTTATTTTACGTCACCTTTGGGGAACTAAATTTCAGGGGAAGCTCAAAGCACACTTAAATACCAATAACTATCAAGTCTGCTAATCAATGGATTAACGTCGTTTTTGGTATGGATTGAAATATCCATTTCGGGTTGATTTGTTTGGTCATAAACAATATATTCAACTCCCACTCCACCCAGAAAGGATTCTGGTATTTCAACCTCTTTCGTTTCCACCTTATTTTTACTGCGAATTTTATAGTTACAGTCTAACAATCCGTGTAGATCCTTCCCTTTTACAAGGTGGTAACATTCGATCCTTTCGATGTCTTGAGATATACGAACAGAAAAGTGTTTGGTCATTGATATTTTTAAATCAGATTCGCTAATAGTCGATCTCAAAAATACTATCTCAGCACAAACCACAATCAAAATCACTCCGACTATCCAGGCTTTGTACTTCCATTTAGATACATTAATTTTCATATTTTTGTATCATTTCAATTTAGATTTCGTATTCACTTGCTGATTCAAAATTAGGCTATAACACTCGTATAATCATTTCATTGAAAATGGCTGTTTAACGCCAATTTAATTGGCATTGTCCCCGCTACGCCTTTTAATCTCTCCGCACGAGGTTATGATGTCCCATTCTTCCCACCGTCTAGTGTTACCGTTAGAGTGTTTTGCTTTATCGGTCATTTCGTACCTTATAAATGCTTCCAACCGGTCATCAAAGAACACTTCAAAGATGCCTCCTAAACGAAAACCATTAGTTTCTTCTGGTCTGACCTGGCAATTGTCCGGGTGATTTGCGTGGTAGTCACGTCCGGTCTTTTCTGTTGGCCCCAATAATAAATCCCCACGTTCTATCGTCTTGTCATATAGCTTTATGCACATTTCGTCTTTGGGAATAATCCGTTTTTCTCTTGCACAATAATCTGGAGGGCGGGCCGTTACATAGGCGTATAGCAAATAGGTGATCAACAAGCCAGGTATGGCCACCTTGAGAGACTTCATGAATGCTAGGCGTTTCTTCAATGGCTTGTTCATACTGGTTCTCTCAAACAATGTTAATAAATGCTTTGGTTGTTATTTCGCATTCGCTGCACATTTTTTTCTCACAATTACTCAAATTCCAATCAAGCACTTTCATGTTGAACAATTTTCAGTCAAGGCAACAAAACATCCATCACAATGGCACCACTCAGTGAAGCGAGAATGAAGGGAATGTGAAAGTCGTGTGAAGTAATACAGTTTTCTGAAACTGCTTTAGTATTTTCACTGCGGGAGCCAAACGCATTCGCGTTTTTCAGAAAAAATGCGCGTAAGACTATTCTGGAAAGATATGACCTTAAAACCATTCGCCTGCCGACGCAATTGAATTTGTTACAGGTAGCGCTCAATAAAGGACAGGCCATCATTTGATGATTGTGACTTCCCACCAGGAAGTGCATTGAACGGATTTGACTCAGATGAATTATTTCAATTGACAATGTTAAGGAACATCTGATTAAGGTCTAATTTTCTTAAATTTCAAAACCAAGTGCTGGTCATTCATAAAACGTGCACGCAAGAACATGTCTTTCAGTGGAAATTGGGACAGATTTATCCGAATCTCCCTTGTTC
>NZ_JBMPOR010000056.1:0-1838 GCF_049340265.1 Undibacterium sp. Di26W | reverse complement strand
ACATTTATTGACTGTTAATTGTTAAAGAACCAAAATCTTTTCTGCCTCACCAGACTACTTATTCATCCAGTTTTGCAGCGCAGCGTTGTGTGCGTCAGCAGCAGAGAAACGAGATTATGAAGCACTTTACTTCCCCTGTCAACACCTGCAGCTCACTTCGTTTCTCTTCGCTCTTTCAAGCTCGCTAAACTGTTGCACGGTATTCACAGCAACCAGATCTTTCCGCAGCCTCTACTTCTCCGCTCAATCTCTGGCTTTGCTTCTCTTCTCTCATCCCGCTTCTCAGCGGGAGCCGAACTATAGCAAACCTTCCACTCACTTTGCAAGTACCTTGGGGAAATTATTTAGCGGGTTCTTTGGTGGGGCGGCGTTGGCGGGTTTTGTAGGGGGCGCTGCGCGCTGCGCACACTACTGCCCCCATTGTTTGCCGTACTGACTAGTAACGAGCCTTACACTTTATCGACTACCTGCCTGCGCAGGAGTGACGATTCGATGGGTGTCTATATTGATAGTATTTCGCTTATCGACAGAAACCCATCCCCGCCCTAACCCTCCCCTTGAAAGGGAGGGGATTTCGTGGTTTTGCGACATGTTGGCATTGCCTCATGGATGGGTGGGAGTTTTTCAAACTATACAGATGCGACTTATATTTACGGAGGCGCGGCTATATATAAGGCATCTCCAAATATGGGGGCTGGAGACGAAATTACTTATTCTTAAAGACTGCCGGACGTTTTTCCAGAAACGCCTGCATACCTTCTTTCTGATCTTCCGTACCAAAGCTTGCCTGGAACAGACGACGCTCGTACTGTATGCCTTCTGACAGCGTAGTTTCATAAGCGCGATTCACTGATTCCTTGGCCATCATGATGATGGGCAAGGACATGGAGGCGATGGTATTCGCTGCAGCAAACGCTTCTTCCATTAACTTATCCAGTGGTACGACACGGGACACCAGACCGGCGCGTTCAGCTTCGACCACGTCCATCATGCGTGCGGTCAGGCACATGTCCATGGCTTTGGATTTGGAGATGGCGCGAGGCAAACGCTGTGTGCCGCCAGCCCCGGGTAAAGTACCGAGCTTGATTTCTGGCTGGCCGAACTTGGCATTTTCTGCAGCGATGATGAAATCGCACATCATGGCGACTTCGCAACCGCCGCCCAGGGCATAGCCAGCCACCGCAGCGATCACTGGCTTGCGGATCTGGCGCATGGTTTCCCAGTTGCGGGTGATGTAATCATCTTTATAGGCATCCATGAAGCTATAGCCCACCATGGCGGCGATATCGGCACCAGCGGCAAAGGCTTTTTCACTGCCGGTCAGGATAATGCAATGGATGTTTTCATCCTTGTCGAAAACCTTGAGTGCCAGCCCCAACTCATCCATGAGTTGATCGTTCAGCGCATTCATCGCTTTCGGGCGATTCAGCGTAATCAAACCGACCTTGTCGCGGGTTTCAGTCAAAATACATTCGTAAGTCATAGATGCTCCTGATATATATATTATGTAGGGATAGGCAGCATGATTGCCGATGAAGCTATTGTAATGCGTCAGGCTAAGAACCTGCTTACGACCTTACTGCGCGAGCGTGATCGGGGCTCATGTGCTGCTCAAAATGCTCATGTACTTAAGTACATTCCGCTTTTTGCGCTGCGTTTTTGTTACCCTTACCCCGCTGACGCTCGCTCGCTACAGATCGTAAGCAGGTTCTAAGAAGCTATTCGAGATCTTATTGTAAACAAAAAGAATATTGCGTAAACTTGGGTGATGAGAAAAACCTACCCAAGCGATATCAGTCGAGAACAGTTTGCGAAGATAGAAGATCTTCTGCTGAGCG
>NZ_JBMPOR010000055.1:0-2099 GCF_049340265.1 Undibacterium sp. Di26W | reverse complement strand
GCCGTCGTCATTGCGGATCTGTTTGGCAACCCCATTACCGTCACCGGCAACAACGTCGCCCCCGTCATCGGCGGCGTCGTCGCTGGCCAGGCCGGCAGCGAAACCACCCCGGTATCGCCATTTGCTGGCGTCACCATCACCGACCCCGATGTGGGCGCGTCTGAAACCATCATCATTACCCCCGATGTCGCCGCCAAAGGCGCCTTCACCGCCGCCTCCTTGACCGCCACCGGTTTCTCCACCGCCGATGGCGGCGTGACCTATACCCATGCCGCCGGTACCCCGGCAGTCGTCCAGGCGGCCCTGCGTGGCCTGGTATTCCAGCCCACTGCGGGCCGCTTGCCGGTCGGGAATACCGAAACCATCACCTTCACCCTCAGCGCCAGTGATGGCATTGCCGCTGCGGTACTGAATAACACCACCACCGTCATTGCCACTGGCATCAATGCCGCCCCCACCAATATCAACCTGTCGGTGGCCAGCATCCTGCAAGGTGCCCCTGACAACACCAGCGTTGGCACCCTGACTGCCACCGACCCCAATCCGGGTGACACCGCCAGCTTTAGTCTGGTGGCAGGCAATGGCACTAATGACCGCGACAATGCCAGGTTCAGCATCGCTGGCACCAGCCTGGTGGCCAACAACCCGCTGGGCATGACACCGGGCAACTATACCGTGCTGGTGCGTGCCACCGATGCCTTTGGTGGTACGTATAACAAGAGCTTCAGCATCACCGTGACAGACAATGTACCGCCGACTGCCACCGGCATCACCCGCCTCAATCCAGAAATCACCAACCTGACGACTGCCGATTACCAGGTCAGCTTCAGTGAAGCCGTCAGCGGGGTGAATGCGGCGGCCTTTGCCCTGGTGACGACCGGTACCGTCGCCGGCACCATCAGCAGCGTCACCCAGCTCACCGCGTCCACCTATAGCGTCAGAATCACGGGCCTGACCGGCGACGGCAGTCTGGGCCTGAACCTTAAAACTTCGGGCACCGGCATCATCGATACCGCCAGCCTGCCTTTGAATGGGGGCTTGACCGGTCCGCTCTACCAGGTCGACCATACGCCCCCTCTCAGTGCGATTGGTAACCTGAGGTTCTCGAATGATGATGGCGTCAGCAATAGCGACTTCATCACCACCGCCCCTTTGCAAACCATTAGCGGTACCCTGAGTACGGGCTTGCTGGCCGGTGACACGCTACAAGTCTCGCTCGACAATGGCGCTACCTGGATCAATACCGGCACCGGCCTTGGTGCCACCAGCTGGTCGCTGGCCAATCAAACCCTGGGCGGTAGCAATACCCTGAGAGTCCGGGTGACTGACCTGGCCGGGAATAGCGGGCCCACGGCAGTGCAGGCGTATTCCATCAACAACACCAGTGACAACAGTAATCCGGGGGATTCGGATACGGATGGGGATGGAATACCGCAACGTGTAGAAAACGCAGTCCCTAACCTGAACGGCATCGGTAATGGCGATGGCAATGGCGACGGCATCCTGGATCAGTCACAGAAGAATGTCAGTTCCCTGCCCTGGACCAGTACGCTGGGTAGCGGGCATTACGTCACACTGGCGAATACCCAGCAACTGACGCAGACCAAGACGCTGACGACGCCGACACCAACCAATGCCCCAACTGACCTGAGCATGCCGTATGGCTTGCTGACGGTACAGATAGAAGGTGGCAACACGGGCGGGGACGTGACGCTGTCGCTGTATACGGATGCGCTGGCACCGGTGAATGGCTACTGGGTGCAGAACAAGGCCGGTGAGTGGGTGAATATCGCCACCAATATCGCGACTGTCAACGGTAAGCTCAAAGTGGACTTGAAAGTCACTGATGGTAGCAGCTTCGATGCTGATGGCCTGAGCAATGGCAAGATTCTGCTGACCGGGGCGCTGGGCTTTAAGACGGTACCGACCACACCGTCCACCGGTTTGCCGAATGACAAGGATGCGGATGGGATCCCGGATGCGGTGGAATTACAACTGGGGACCAATCCGCTGGCGAAAGACAATGATGTCTTGCACCGTTCTGACTTGTTTGCCATGCAGTTGTACCGCGATGTGCTGTTCCGGGAAGCGGATACGGC
>NZ_JBMPOR010000054.1:0-2636 GCF_049340265.1 Undibacterium sp. Di26W | reverse complement strand
TGTTCGTGCTGATTGAATATTGACCCACCCTGCTGATTGAATATTGACCCAGGGCCGGGCGCCGCATTTTCAGATGTCGGCTGTGGATAACTATACCAAACAGCGGGGTTGGAAGTTGTTCTTTTCTGTCGATTCCCGCAACAAGGACGGCGCGGGGAGATGTGCGAAGAGCGTAGCTCGTAGCAAATTTCCCCGCGCGCCAACTCAGAAAGGCTCTACCGGCGGCTCAGCTTTGCCTCCCTTGCGTGACTGTTCCCGCGACTTGATGCGCGATTTCGCAGCGATCGTGCTGTGCTGGAAGCGATAAGACTCATTGCCGGTCTCAACGATATGGCAGTGATGGGTGAGCCGGTCCAGCAGTGCCGTCGTCATCTTTGCGTCCCCAAACACGCTCGACCATTCGGAGAAACTCAGGTTGGTGGTGATGACCACGCTGGTATGTTCATACAGCTTGGACATCAGGTGGAACAACAAGGCACCACCCGCCTGGCTGAATGGAAGATATCCCAGCTCGTCCAGAATGACGAGATCCATGCGCATGAGCGTCTGTGTCATCCGACCAGCACGGCCATCGCGCTTCTCCTTTTCCAGAACATTCACCAAATCCACCGTCGAGTAGAAACGCACCCGCTTACCTTGCGCGGCAATGCCGGCCACGGCGATCGCGGTGGCCAGATGGGTCTTGCCGGTCCCTGGCCCGCCGATCAACACGGCGTTTTGCGCCGTATCGGTAAACGCCAGTGTTGCCAACTGCTTGACCAAATGCTGGTCAACCTTGGATACCTCGAAATCAAATCCCGCCAGATCGCGATGCACAGGAAATTTCGCCGCGTTCATCTGGTGCCGGATCGATCGTATGCCACGGTCATTGTTCTCGGCTTGTAGCAGATGTTCGATCAACCATTTGGAAGTCGCCGTCGCGGACGTCTCCTGTGCGATGAGGTCCGTCCATGCGCTGGCCATACCATGAAGGCGCAGATTTTTTAGTTCGGTCGTGATATCAAGCATTATCGACCTCCGACGTATCGATCAGCAGGTCATCTATCCCGCGCAGACTGTCATATCGGCTGGTGTTGGCCAGCGGAGCCTCCATCAGGGGCAAGCTCGTCTCTACGCTTGCCGGTGCAGGGCTGGCATGGAGCCGTGCCAGCACATTCAGAACGTGTTCGGCACTAAGCGCACCCGACTCAATCACCAGTTCGACCGCAACCAGAACAGCGTCCAACCCGGCTGTCAGCACAGCAGTCAGCACCTGCGCCATGACCTTGTCGCCACCTGCATGGCGCATCAACCCCAGCCGTAGCTGTTGGAGTGGCGCTGGCAAGTCAGCAAAGGGGGCACCATTTCTGAGCGCGCCCGGTTTGCGCTCCACCAGTGCGATGTAGTGCTGCCAGTCGTAGCAGATTTGACCGCGTTCGGTTAATCGCTCATGGCTGGCGACCACTGCATCGCCTGCAGCAATGGCAACCCGATTCGGATACAGCCGCGTGCTCACCCGCTGGCCGGCAAATTCACACGGCACCGAGTAGCGATTGCGACTAATGCTGACCAGGCAGGTACTCGACACCCGTGCCAGTTTCTCCACATAGCCATCAAAAGGCGTGGGCATTGGCATCATTTCAATGCGTTCCTGCTCCAGCATTTCCGCCACGCTGAATTCCTTGTATTCTGGGTGACGTACTTCGCACCATAGTGCCTGGCACCGTTCACTCAGCCAAGCATTGAGCTCGATGAACGAGCCAAATTTCCGGTTCTGTGCTTCCAGCCAGATGCGACGGCGGCTGTCTTGAACGTTCTTCTCGACGACACCTTTCTCCCAGCCGGAGGCGACATTGCAGAAATCCGGGTCGAACAAATAGTGTGCGCACATCACGGCAAACCGTTTGTTGACGACCCGGCCTTTGCCTTTGTTGACCTTGTCGACGGCAGTCTTCATGTTGTCGTAGATGCCGCGGCGCGGCACGCCACCGAGCGCGCTGAAGGAGCGGGTGTGTGCATCGAACAGCATTTCGTGCCCCTGGCTGGGGTAGGCCACCAACCAGAACGCCCGACTGGCACACAGCTTGAGATGCGAAACCTGCATCCGGTAGTAGATTCCGCCTACCACCAGGCCTTCTTCGCTCCAGTCAAACTGAAACGCCTCGCCCATTTCAAATTTCAGCGGCACAAAGGCGTGTGAGTGATTGGCTTCGGCACCGCGCCAGTCGCGAATGAAGGCGGTGAGCTGGCTGTAGCCGCCAGCATAGCCGTCCGCCTGGATGAGCGTGAAGAGCGCCTTGGCGGTGCGCCGATTCTGCTTAGTGCGATGGGAATCGGCTTTGAGCGCCTGAATGATGGTTGCGTGAAATGGCGTCAACTTGCAGGGGGCTTCGGTTCTAACATACGCTGGCGGGCCCGCTTCCTCCGTATCGCGTAGCCATCGCCGTATCGTGTTGCGCGACAAACCTGTGCGCTTCGCAATTTCGTGCAGCGACAGTTTGTCGCGTAAATGCATCCGCCGTATTTTTCCTAACATTTCCATGGTGATCACCTTTTTGTCTCCCGCCTAAAAATTAGGCAGGATAAGTAGAACACCTGGGTCAGTTTTGAATCAGCAGAAACCTCTTAAGTGGGTCAATTTTCGGTCAGCGGCAACA
>NZ_JBMPOR010000053.1:0-3180 GCF_049340265.1 Undibacterium sp. Di26W | reverse complement strand
CGGACTCCTCGCCTCAAGTAGTTGGTCATACTTCTACTTTGGCACATCGATGCCGTCGGCGCTGGAGTCCCCTCTCTATTTCCAGCAGCCTCGAAGGCGGCGTCCATACCATTTGTTTACGATCTGTAGCGAGCGAGTGTCAGCGGGGTGAAGAGCAGCGCAAAAAGCGGAATGTACTGAAGTACATGAGCATTTTGAGCAGCGCATGAGCCCCGATCACGCTCGCGCAGTAAGATCGTAAGCAGGTTCTTAACCATCGTTTGCAAATCTGATTGCTTTTCTGCAAGTATCCTGTCATGTTTTCACATTACACTTGCCTGGTAGCCCTAATCTCCAGGTCACCACCTGGAGAACAATCAAGGAATTCGAGGACGTAATGATCAGGAAATGGATGTTTGCAGTGTCGGTGCTGATCGCATCGCCAGCAATGGCAGACACCTTTCGCATTGCCTATTATGAAGGCGGTGACGCGCCTTTTGTGTTGGTAGGGGACAAAGGGCCTAGCGGTATCTTCCCGGATTTGATGGCTGCCATTGTTCGCCTGAGTGGCGACAAACTGGATCAGCAATACCTGCCCATGCGCCGGTTGTTGAAGTCTTTTGAAGATGGGCAACTGGATATTGAAGTCGGAGCCAATCCCAAATGGCGCAGCAATTCGTCATTACCTGGTTTGTATAGTCTGTCTTTTGGTTTGCCCAGAGCGGTACTGTGTTTCAGGCCGGGTGAAGCGCCAAAAAAGCAGGCCGTCAGCGATTTTTTTGGGCAGAAAATTGGTGTGATTTCCGGTTATTTTTATCCCGAATTTGAAGCAGCTTTTGCCAGCGGGGATATACAGCGCGCTGACATTTTCAATTCCCCCAATCTGTTGCTGACCCTGAAAGCCAAGCGCTTTGACCAGATCATCATCAGCAATTATGTCCGGCAATACTGGACAAAAGTCGACGCACAACGCTATGCCTGCGATGAAGGCCGCATGATTGATGAAAGCGAAATGATGCTGCGCGTACATCCATCCCGGGCAGCGGCGCTACCCAGGCTGAATGCGGCGATTACCGCCCTGAAAAAAAGCGGCGAGCTGGATGCCATATTCCGGCGTTACACCCATTGATCTCTTTGATTTTAATACGACGCTGCCGGTGCGGATGCCGGCGAAGCCAATGGTTTGCCTTTGTCCAGCACATACACGCCGACCAGCTTGATCGTTGTGTTGCCGTGGTTTTTTGCGCTATGAACCGTGCCGCCAGGTACGACAAAACCTTCGCCTGCTTTGATTTTGCGCGGAGTTTGATTGGCGACCAATAACTCTATTTCACCGTCCATCACATAGCTGATTTCATCGCCCGGATGAGTGTGCCAGTCGACCTTGCCACCAGCAGCTACATCAATGCGGATAATGTAGTCTTCTTTTCCGGGAATGGATGAATCCGCTTGGGTAATAGGGGTACGGGTAACACCTATATTTTGTGCCAGCAGGCTTGCGCTGACCAGCAGGATGCCGATGGCACTCAGGTAATGCCATGGTTTCTTTGTCGTTGATTGCAAGATAGGTCTCCGGTGTGGGTTGGCATGCGTCATTACGCATGTTGCCTATTGCACGCCCATTTGCAGGGAGCGTCAAGTGTTATTTTTTAAATAAGTAAAAATTATTTGCGGACGAAAAAAATGGCGCAATTTTTACATTGCGCCATGGCATTTTAGTCAGGAGATTCTATGCATCCGCTGTCTTCACCAAACCTTCAGTTTCATCGGATTTGCTGGCACCCGGCGGGGCATCGCCATACGACACAAAGCGGGTCAGTATCAATACCGGGATGGCGCTGAGCAATACCCAGATAAAGAAATTCTTATAGCCCAGCGACACCTGGATATCGCCGCTGATGGTCTTGAACAAGACAAAACCCAATTGCATGACACCGGTGCCCAGTGCATAGTGGGCAGTCTGGTATTTGCCGGGGGCCACCACCTGCATGATGAACAGGATCAGGCCGACAAAACCGAAGCCATAGCCAAACATCTCGAAGGCCAGCGCAGCGGTGATGATGGTCATGCTTTCCGGCAGGCTGCTGCTCAAAAAGAAGAAGGCCAGGTTGGGGGTATTCATCGCCAGTATCAGCCAGGGCAGGGCGCGTTTCAAACCCAGCCATGAAGCGAAGTAACCACCGAGGATGCTACCACCGAGGAAGGCGATGGTGCCGGCGGTGCCGTAAGCAATGCCGACCTGGTCGGTAGTCAGGCCCAGGCCGCCCAGGTTCCTGGCTTCGCGCAAGAACAGCGGGCCTATGGTTTGTATCTGGCCTTCGGCGGCACGAAATAAAATGATGAAGGTGATTGCCAGCCAGATGCCGGGCTTTTTGAAGAATTCCATGATCACGTCCTGCAAGGTCACAAAGATGCTGTGCATGGATGCTTTGGATGTCGTGTTTTTAATACCAGGCAGTGACCAGCTGTTGTACAGACCCAGGCCGAACAAGAGCACACCCATGATGGCAAAGATGATGGTCCAGGCCTGCGCCGGTGCCAGGGTTTTTTCCAGGTAACCAGCCAGGTACACCATGGGGCCCAGGGTAATGAATTTCGCGGCGTTAAAAAATGCGCCTTGCCATCCTGCGTAGGTGGCTTGCTGCTTGTTGTTGAGGCTGGCCATATACAAACCATCGCATGCGATGTCATGCGTGGCAGATGCAATCGCCACCACACCCAGCAAGGCAATGCTGATGGCAAAATACATCGGCAATTGCAGCGAAACTGCCACCAGGCCCAGTGCCGCACCACCGATCAACTGAAACAGCACCACCAGCATTTTCTTGCTGCCTGCGGCTTCCAGGAAAGGACTCCACAAAGACTTGAAGACCCAGGCCAGCCCCACCAGCCCAGTCCAGTGGGCAATCTGGTCATTTGGCACGCCCATGCTTTTGTACATCAGGCCGGCAATCAGGGCGACCGCATAAAACGGCATGCCGGATGCCAGATACAGGCTGGGTACCCATTGCATGGGGTGCTGGGGCTGGTCTTTTTCTGTACGCATAGTGTATGTCTCTGCTGAATGATGTTTTCTAAGAACCTTACATGGACGCCGCCATTTGCCAAGTAAAAAACGCATCATGATTTACAGGAATAGATTGCACGCTTACATCCGGCCTGTTATTGCGACAAATGCCGCTGGCCCCTATGGAATTCGCT
>NZ_JBMPOR010000052.1:0-3980 GCF_049340265.1 Undibacterium sp. Di26W | reverse complement strand
CAGACTTGCTCAGCTTGCGGGCGGTGGTGACGCTGCCTGTATTAGCGTTGTCCGTTGCATTGGCTGCATAAGCACTGCCACTGGCGTAACCTGTGGTGCCAGCACCGCCAGCAGGGCCAGTGGCGCTGGCAGCATATTGCTGCGGCACTGGTGCTGCCGGGTAGCTTACTTTTGGTAGGATATAGGGTGGTGGGACTAAGGGTGTGCCTGCCGATGCCGGTGCAGCTGTGGTCAGTGGCGTACGGGTCACGGTTGCTGGTGGTATTTGGTACACGGTGGCGGCACCTGGGGCCGTATTGGTATTGGCACCACCCTGGACAATGGCAATCGCAGGATTAAGGGCAGCCTGTTGTGGCACCGGTGCTGGTGCGGGGGCCGCAGGTACAGCGGCAACCCTGGCCGGCAATTGCGGAATGCTGGCCATTTGCTGCGGCACTGGTGCAGATAGTGGTGCCGCAGCCGGAACTGTCTTGCTTGCTGTAGCCATCACGCTGGCAGGCAATTGCGGGATCACATATTGTGCCTGCGCTGGCTGCGCATACTGTGGTTGAGCGTATTGTGGTTGTGCATACTGCGCCTGGGCCGGTGGCGCATATTGAGGCTGAGCGTATTGTGGCTGGGCATACTGCGGTGCAGCCTGTTGCAAGGGTACGCCTACCGGCGCAAAAATCGCACTCTTGGAATTCGGTACCAGGGCCTGTTGTGGCGCACTGGCCAGCGCGACCGGTGCTGCCGCATTGCGGTCGGCAAAAGGATTGACCCTGAAATCATTGACACCGGCTGGCTGCGCCTGTGCCACCAGGCGTATACCATTCACGCCCTGGCCCGCTGCCGGATGCTGGGCCTGTTCCAGGGCCAATGCCTGTCTGAAAAATTCCAGTGCGCGGCCATTATTGCCCTGCGCCCTGGCGACATTGCCGGCCAGTGAAATAATGCGCGGATTATCTGGTTGCAGGCGCATCAGGGTAGCCAGGTGTTGTTCTGCGCCAGAGAAATCCTTGTTCTGTATCGCGGCATACACCAGCGCCTGCAAGACTTCGGGGTTTTCCGGTTCGGATTGCAAAACGCGGACATACAATTCCCTGGCCGAATCCGTGTCACCTGCCGATGAATAAATACGCGCCAGGCTCAGCAGCACCAAACTGTCATCCGGGTCGGCCAGCAACATGGGCTGGATATAGTTAAAGGAAGCGGCAAAATCACCGGCTTCACGCGCCCGTTCCGAATAGCGCATTGACAAGATCCGTTGCAGGTCTTTGTAATCACCCACTTCTTCTGCAGTCAGGCGCGGCATGTCTGCGACTTTGCGCATCACTGCCAGCACTTCAGCTTCCTGATTGGCACGCAGCAAGGCCATGCCATATTGCAGCAACAACCCCGCCGGAGGATTAGGAGTGGTGTCCACCGCACGCTTGATCAGCGTCAGGCCATGGGCAGGGTCGCCAACCTTCATGTGGAAGGCCGCAACGATGCCGATAAATTCTGCGTCGTTACCCGCCGTGCTTTCTATCACGCCCAGCAATTCACGGGCGTGGGCAACATCACCCCGATTGGCAAAGACATTCAGACGATCAATCTGCACGCGTAGCCACATGCGTTTTTGCAACTCGATCATTTCAGCCTTGCGGGCTGCGGCAGGCACACGTTCCAGCGTCATCAGGCCTTCCCACCACAACTGTTGCATGGCGCTCAGCATGGCGCTGGCGAACAAGGCTTCGGCCTGTGGATTTTCTACATTGGCCATGGCATCCATCAGCGCACGGGCAGCACCCGGTGCATTTTGACGCAGGTAGATTTTTGCCAGTGCCATGCGCAACCAGGGGTTGTCGGGGGTCATCAGAATCGCATCTTCCAGGGTCGCCTGGGCGGTGGCGATATCGCCTGCCGCTTCGGCTGCCTTGGCCTTGTCCCATAACTGGGTAGATTTCAACTCTGACAGCACCGTCATTTGTCGCGGCGACATGTAAGGGCTCAGTTCTTCCAGATCCTTGATACGTTTTTGCTCGGCCAGCAAACCGATCAGGCTATCGAGTGCTCCCTGGTTTTTGGGGTCTTGTTTCAAGACCTGGCGGAAATTGGCTTCGGCACCAGCGGCGTCTTTTTCTGCCAGCAAGGCTTCGCCCAGTTGCAGGATGCCGACGGTTTCCTTGGGGTCCATTTCCACCGCTTTGCGCAGCAAGGCAATACCCTTGGCACTGTCGCTGTCTTCAAAGGCAGTGCGTGCATCACCTATCAGGCCCCAGTAGTTGGCACGATCAGATGCCTGCTTCCACTGGTCCTTGCGATTGGCAGGGGACAGTTCCACCGCTTTGCGCAACAGCGTGCGTGATTCGGCAAATTCATCCTGACGCATTTTCACCAGGCCCATGCCGCCATAACCGGACGATTCTTTGGGGTGTGATTTGATCAGTGCCTGGAAAGCTGCCTCTGCCGTTTTGAGGTCGTTTTCATCCAGCGCCTTGAAGGCTGCATTGCGGGCTTTATCCAGCGAATCACCACTGCCAGCTTTGGCTTCTGATTTTGCAGCGGCTTTCTTTTCAGCCCTGGTTTCGGCTTTGGCAGCGAGCCTGGATTCTGCCTTGGCTTCTGTCCTGGTCCTGGCCTCGGCTTTTGATTCAGCTTTTGATTCAGCTTTCGATTCAGCTTTTGATTCAGCTTTTGATTCAGCTTTGGATTCGGCTTTGGATTCAGCCCTTGAAGCTGCTTCGATTTTCTGTTTGGTTTCTGCGGTGGCCTTGACTGCGGTGTTTTGCTTGGCCTCTGCCATCACTTTGGCCGGATTGGCTTTTTCTTCCGCAGTTGCCGTCACTGCCGGACGGTTTAAATTGGCCAGGCGGTCCTTGATGACCTGGTCATCTGGAAACTTGTCGAGGTAACGGCGAAAATGTTTGACGTTTTCATTCTTGACGCCCATCCAGGTCAGGGCCTGACGCCATGATTCAGCCGCCGGTTTGGCGACATCGCCCCTGCTGGTTAATTGTTCCAGCGCGGCAATCCCTTCCAGGCGGGTTGGTTCACGATAGGTGAGCACCTGGGCATACGCCAGCGCATAACGGGCATTGCCGGGGTTGTCATTCTTGATTTTTTCCAGCCCGCGCTTGGCATCGGGATAACCGGCCTTGGTGCCGGCCAGCACCTGATAATATTCAAACGCAGCATCGCCCTTGAGCTTGGATGGGTCGCCCATGATCTTATAGGCTTCCACCGCACTGTCGGCATCGCCTTGCTGGGCCAGCTTGCGGGCATTGTCCAACTGCCCTACCCCACCGTTGTTACCACGACGCAAGGCTTCTTCGGCGGTGCGTAACTGGCTGTTGCTGGTCTGTGCACCTTTCAACTTGCCGTAATAGGATTTGGCCAGGTCGGCATTGCCAGCCCTGGCTTCATAGATCACTAGTGCCAGCAGCGCTTCGGCATTGGCCGGTTCAATCTTGAGTATCTTGCGCCAGGAATCGGCAGCGTTTTCATCTTTGCCACGCTGTGCCCAGAATTGCGCCTGCTCTTTCAATTGTTGCGTCAAAGGGGAATTCGCGAGCGCAGTCCCGCTTTCCAGATAAGCCGTCAAAAGCGCCAATGCCAACGCTTTCTTCTTAAAATTCATTCATTTCCCCTATTGACCGCTTTGCAGTACGTGTTGCAATGTATTGCGATGTCTTAAAGACAAAAAGCATATTCCCTGCATTTTGAAGTATGCCGGGGTAAATAGGAAGCGCATGTTAGGTAGCAATTGTAAATCTATTGTAAATATGTAAAAAAACCGTCAAATCTTAACGGTTTTTTTCATACGGATTAATTTACAACGCGCTTAATTTCCGGAATAGTAAGGTTTAGGAACGACCGGTGGGAAGGCAACCGGGGACTTTCTGGTCTCGAAGCTATAGCGCAGGTACACCGCTGCTGCTGCGTCATTGAAATCCCCCGAGTTATCTGCCGTCAAACGCCCCCCCAGGAACAGGTGCGGGGTTAGTTGGTATTCTGCC
>NZ_JBMPOR010000051.1:3283-4956 GCF_049340265.1 Undibacterium sp. Di26W | reverse complement strand
ATAGCAAGTGTTCACAAGAAGTATAAAGCAAGACGGTTTTTTAGAAATAAGAAACTGAACTGTCAGTATTTTGAGTGAGCGACATGTCACTACGGTGACATAGACAAGAAATTGTCGAAAAACAGAGATTAAACTGAAGAGTTTGATCCTGGCTCAGATTGAACGCTGGCGGCATGCCTTACACATGCAAGTCGAACGGCAGCGCGGGGCAACCTGGCGGCGAGTGGCGAACGGGTGAGTAATATATCGGAACATACCCTAGAGTGGGGGATAACGTAGCGAAAGTTACGCTAATACCGCATACGCACTAAGGTGGAAAGTGGGGGCTCGCAAGACCTCATGCTCATGGAGTGGCCGATATCTGATTAGCTAGTTGGTAGGGTAAAAGCCTACCAAGGCGACGATCAGTAGCTGGTTTGAGAGAACGACCAGCCACACTGGAACTGAGACACGGTCCAGACTCCTACGGGAGGCAGCAGTGGGGAATTTTGGACAATGGGGGCAACCCTGATCCAGCAATGCCGCGTGAGTGAAGAAGGCCCTCGGGTTGTAAAGCTCTTTTGTCAGGGAAGAAACGGTGGTTCCTAATACGGACTGCTAATGACGGTACCTGAAGAATAAGCACCGGCTAACTACGTGCCAGCAGCCGCGGTAATACGTAGGGTGCAAGCGTTAATCGGAATTACTGGGCGTAAAGCGTGCGCAGGCGGTTTTATAAGTCTGATGTGAAATCCCCGGGCTCAACCTGGGAACTGCATTGGAGACTGTAAGGCTAGAGTGTGTCAGAGGGGGGTAGAATTCCACGTGTAGCAGTGAAATGCGTAGATATGTGGAGGAATACCGATGGCGAAGGCAGCCCCCTGGGATAACACTGACGCTCATGCACGAAAGCGTGGGGAGCAAACAGGATTAGATACCCTGGTAGTCCACGCCCTAAACGATGTCTACTAGTTGTCGGGTCTTAATTGACTTGGTAACGCAGCTAACGCGTGAAGTAGACCGCCTGGGGAGTACGGTCGCAAGATTAAAACTCAAAGGAATTGACGGGGACCCGCACAAGCGGTGGATGATGTGGATTAATTCGATGCAACGCGAAAAACCTTACCTACCCTTGACATGGAAGGAATCCTGAAGAGATTTGGGAGTGCTCGAAAGAGAACCTTTACACAGGTGCTGCATGGCTGTCGTCAGCTCGTGTCGTGAGATGTTGGGTTAAGTCCCGCAACGAGCGCAACCCTTGTCATTAGTTGCTACGAAAGGGCACTCTAATGAGACTGCCGGTGACAAACCGGAGGAAGGTGGGGATGACGTCAAGTCCTCATGGCCCTTATGGGTAGGGCTTCACACGTCATACAATGGTACATACAGAGGGCCGCCAACCCGCGAGGGGGAGCTAATCCCAGAAAGTGTATCGTAGTCCGGATTGTAGTCTGCAACTCGACTACATGAAGTTGGAATCGCTAGTAATCGCGGATCAGCATGTCGCGGTGAATACGTTCCCGGGTCTTGTACACACCGCCCGTCACACCATGGGAGCGGGTTCTGCCAGAAGTAGTTAGCTTAACCGCAAGGAGGGCGATTACCACGGCAGGGTTCGTGACTGGGGTGAAGTCGTAACAAGGTAGCCGTATCGGAAGGTGCGGCTGGATCACCTCCTTTCTAGAGTAGCGTGT
>NZ_JBMPOR010000051.1:0-3192 GCF_049340265.1 Undibacterium sp. Di26W | reverse complement strand
AACAATGTATTAAAAAGAGTTTGAAAAGCTGTCGAAAGACAAGTTTTAGAAAAAATCAAATTCCTTGAGATACGGCAAACGCTAAAGTAATACTCATAAGTAGTAAAGAACTATAACGGTCTTGCGCACGACGAACAGAGGAAGTGCTGAATTTGTGTCGTTTTTATCGATTAAAAATGAGCTGGCTCTGCCAGGCATTTTTAAGAAATAAAGCCACACAAAAGTAGGTGTTGACTTTTGTGTGCAGGAGCTAAAGTTATAGGGACAAGTGACTAAGTGCACATGGTGGATGCCTTGGCGATATCAGGCGATGAAGGACGTAGTAGCTTGCGATAAGCTGCGGGGAGTGAGCAAACACACATTGATCCGCAGATTTCCGAATGGGGAAACCCGGCCGTAAGGTCATTGCAACCTGAATACATAGGGTTGCAAAGCGAACGTGGCGAACTGAAACATCTAAGTAGCTACAGGAAAAGAAATCAACCGAGATTCCCAAAGTAGTGGCGAGCGAAATGGGAACAGCCTGCAAGATTTAGCATCTTTGATAATAGAACGGATTGGAAACTCCGGCCATAGAGGGTGATAGCCCCTTATATGAAATCATCGATGTGGAACTAAGCTTGCGACAAGTAGGGCGGGACACGTGAAATCCTGTCTGAACATGGGGGGACCATCCTCCAAGGCTAAATACTCGATATCGACCGATAGTGAACCAGTACCGTGAGGGAAAGGCGAAAAGAACCCCGGGAGGGGAGTGAAATAGATCCTGAAACCGTGTGCATACAAACAGTAGGAGCGGACTTGATCCGTGACTGCGTACCTTTTGTATAATGGGTCAGCGACTTACATTCAGTGGCAAGGTTAACCGCATAGGGAAGCCGTAGAGAAATCGAGTCCGAATAGGGCGTCATAGTCGCTGGGTGTAGACCCGAAACCAAGTGATCTACTCATGGCCAGGTTGAAGGTGCGGTAACACGCACTGGAGGACCGAACCCACTAATGTTGAAAAATTAGGGGATGAGCTGTGGGTAGGGGTGAAAGGCTAAACAAACTTGGAAATAGCTGGTTCTCTCCGAAAACTATTTAGGTAGTGCCTCTTGTATCACCGTCGGGGGTAGAGCACTGTTATGGCTAGGGGGTCATCGCGACTTACCAAACCATTGCAAACTCCGAATACCGACGAGTGCGAGCAAGGGAGACAGACATCGGGTGCTAACGTCCGGTGTCAAGAGGGAAACAACCCAGACCGCCAGCTAAGGTCCCAAAGTATAGCTAAGTGGAAAACGAAGTGGGAAGGCTAAAACAGTCAGGAGGTTGGCTTAGAAGCAGCCACCCTTTAAAGAAAGCGTAATAGCTCACTGATCGAGTCGTCCTGCGCGGAAGATGTAACGGGGCTAAGCTATACACCGAAGCTGCGGATATCCATTTATGGATATGGTAGGAGAGCGTTCTGTAAGCCTGCGAAGGTGACTTGTAAAGGTTGCTGGAGGTATCAGAAGTGCGAATGCTGACATGAGTAGCGATAATGGGGGTGAAAAGCCTCCACGCCGTAAGCCCAAGGTTTCCTGTTCAACGTTCATCGGAGCAGGGTGAGTCGGCCCCTAAGGCGAGGCAGAGATGCGTAGCTGATGGGAAGCAGGTTAATATTCCTGCACCGTCGTATGATGCGATGGGGGGACGGATCGCGGAAGGTTGTCCGACTGTTGGAATAGTCGGTTTCTGGTTCAAAGAAGGTGCTTAGGCAAATCCGGGCACATAATTCAAGGGACTGGGACGAGTGAATTAATTCATGAAGCAATCGGAAGTGGTTCCAAGAAAAGCCTCTAAGCTTCAGTCATACGAGACCGTACCGCAAACCGACACAGGTGGGCGAGATGAGTATTCTAAGGCGCTTGAGAGAACTCGGGAGAAGGAACTCGGCAAATTGGTACCGTAACTTCGGGATAAGGTACGCCCTTGTAGCTTGACTGCCCTGCGGCAGAAGGGTGAAGGGGTTGCAATAAACTGGTGGCTGCGACTGTTTAATAAAAACACAGCACTCTGCAAACACGAAAGTGGACGTATAGGGTGTGACGCCTGCCCGGTGCTGGAAGATTAAATGATGGGGTGCAAGCTCTTGATTGAAGTCCCAGTAAACGGCGGCCGTAACTATAACGGTCCTAAGGTAGCGAAATTCCTTGTCGGGTAAGTTCCGACCTGCACGAATGGCGTAACGATGGCCACACTGTCTCCTCCCGAGACTCAGCGAAGTTGAAATGTTTGTGATGATGCAATCTACCCGCGGCTAGACGGAAAGACCCCATGAACCTTTACTGTAGCTTTGCATTGGACTTTGAATCGATCTGTGTAGGATAGGTGGGAGGCTTTGAAGCGTGGACGCCAGTTTGCGTGGAGCCATCCTTGAAATACCACCCTGGTTTATTTGAGGTTCTAACCTTGGCCCGTAATCCGGGTCGGGGACAGTGCATGGTAGGCAGTTTGACTGGGGCGGTCTCCTCCCAAAGTGTAACGGAGGAGTTCGAAGGTACGCTAGGTACGGTCGGACATCGTGCTAATAGTGCAATGGCATAAGCGTGCTTAACTGCGAGACTGACAAGTCGAGCAGGTACGAAAGTAGGACATAGTGATCCGGTGGTTCTGTATGGAAGGGCCATCGCTCAACGGATAAAAGGTACTCTGGGGATAACAGGCTGATTCCTCCCAAGAGTTCATATCGACGGGGGAGTTTGGCACCTCGATGTCGGCTCATCACATCCTGGGGCTGTAGCCGGTCCCAAGGGTATGGCTGTTCGCCATTTAAAGTGGTACGTGAGCTGGGTTTAAAACGTCGTGAGACAGTTTGGTCCCTATCTGCCGTGGGCGTTGGAAGTTTGAAGGGGGCTGCTCCTAGTACGAGAGGACCGGAGTGGACGAACCTCTGGTGTATCGGTTGTCACGCCAGTGGCATTGCCGAGTAGCTATGTTCGGAAGAGATAACCGCTGAAAGCATCTAAGCGGGAAACTCGCCTTAAGATGAGACTTCCCAGAGACTAGATCTCTTTAAAGGGTCGTTCGAGACCAGGACGTTGATAGGCTGGGTGTGGAAGTGCAGTAATGCATTAAGCTAACCAGTACTAATTGCCCGTAAGGCTTGTCCCTATAACCTTAGCAGGTCTATAGGCTACGACAAGTATTGTGAAGTGTTTGCGAAAA
>NZ_JBMPOR010000050.1:0-7267 GCF_049340265.1 Undibacterium sp. Di26W | reverse complement strand
TCAGGTTACCCAATGCATCGTAAGTCATGCTGGTGACGATGGCAGCACTGACGGTGGTGCCTGGCTGCAGGTTGCCACTGGTATCCACAGTGACACTGGCCAGGCTGACGACTGGTGATGTTTCACTCAGCAAGTGTCCAGCAGCATCGTAATCATAGGTCCAGGTAGCGTTGAGCTGATTGGTGTAGCTGATACGCTTACCCAGTCCGTCATAGCTGAAGCGTTCTGTATTACCCAATGCATCAGTATGGGCAATCAAACGCCCATCGGCATCATACTGGTAAGTCTGGAGCTGGTCAGCGGCATCCGATGCCGGTATGGCATTGCTGGCATTCAGAGGGGCAGACCCATTGAAGGTCGCTGCCGGCAAGGCTTTGGCATAGCTGGTGGCATTGACCAGACGACCCAGCGCATCATAGCTATACGCTTTGACATACCCCAGGCTGTCGATGCTGTAACGCACACGGCCATTGGCATCAAAGACTTGTTGCAAGCGCTGGTCATTTGCGGCATCGGGATGCAGCAAGGCACGCACGCTGTCCGTGCTAGCCACGGCTGGCAAGCCACTGAGAGCTATGCTGTTGACATAGTTGATACTGGCAATTGCATTGCCATTGGCATCATAGCGATTTTCTGAAACAGCGCCCTGGCTGTCGATGGTAAACACGAGTCTGCCAGCAGCGTCATGGGTATACCGCACATTGCGGTCTTGCTTGCCGTTGGGCTGCAACTGGCTGACGATATCGCTGCTACTGAGTTGCGTTGTGGCAGTCGGTGCTGCAATCGTAGTGGCATAGGCAATCCGCTGTGCCAGCTGACCATTCGCATCATAGATAAGGTGGCTGACACTGCCATCGGCATTGACCTGGTAGCTCAGGCGATTGGCATCGTCATACGTCATCAGGGTGACACGGTCCGCTGCACTGGCCTGCACACTGCTGGCTGCGGCACCATTGGCGATGGTAGTGGCATAACTGATCTGTTTGACCAGGTTGCCGTTCTTGTCAAACACTTGCTGGGTCACGGCACCACTGCCATTCGCGCTCCAGCTCAGGCGATTGGCGGCATCATAAGTACGGTGTACATGCGCATCATGGGCTGCATCGCTCAGGGCGGCCGTGGCGCTTGCCAGTGCCGTGACAGTCAGCGGGGTGCTGGCGGGCAATGCTCTGGCATAGGTGATGGCATCGACCACGTTGCCATTGGCATCATAGGTATTTTTAGTGACAGTGCCGGTGCTGCTGACGACGTAAATTGGGCGGTTCAGTGCATCGTAGACGGTGCGTACACGCTGGTCATGGGCCGCATCGGCCACCACCAGCGGGGCGGTACCCGGGGTCCAGCTCGACAGGCGTATCGGTTTGGCATAGCTGACGCGCTCGGTCACATTGCCATTGGCATCATAGGTGAAACTGGTGACACTGCCGGTGGCATCAATGGTGAAACGGACATGGCCATCTTTGTCATACACGCGGTTCTGGCGCACATCCTGGGCCGGGTCAGCCTGCAGCCTGGTAGCCACATCAGCCTGGCTGGGAGCAGTGCTGAGGCCTGTCAGTGCAATCGGATTGGCATAGCTGATGCTGGTGGGTACCCGGCCTTCATGGTCATAGATAGCCTTTTGTACGGCGCCCGTGGGGTTGATGGTATACACCAGGCGGTCATTGGCATCCCACACATAGCGGGTCAGATTGCCATCGGCATCGGTGACACTGGTGACATTGCCTTTGGCATCATACTGGTAATGACGGCTGAGGTTCAGTCCATCCGGGTCGGTATGGTCGGCAATCCGGTGGCCCTGGGCATCGTAATCATACTGGACCACATTCCCTGCCGGGCTGGTCACGCGCAGCACATGGCCTTGCGCATCATAGCTGTAGCGGGTGATGGCGTTGAGACCGGTCGGGTCGACCACCTGGCTGCTGACCTGGCCTTTGAGGTCGTAGTTGCTTACTGTGACGATGCCATTGGCATCGGTCATGCTGATTTGCTGGCCTTTGGCGTCGTACTGGTAGCTGGTGGTGAGTGCCAGGCCTGCTGCGTCGACGGTGCGCGACAGCAAACGGTTGGCGGCATCATAGTGGTAATCGACTTTGTTGCCATTGGCATCGGTGGTCTGGATCAGGCGGTTGGCGTGGTCATAGACCGTGCTGGCGCTAGTGAGTTCGCTGGCGGCATTCAGCAAATTACCATTGGCATCATAGTGATAGCTGGTGACATGGCCATTGCCATCGGTGACGCTATTGGTCTGGCCCTGGCGGTTATGGATAGTGCTGACGCTCACGCCTTCAGCCGTGGTGACGGTGATGCCGCGGTTGGCGGTGTTGTAGCTGTAGGTCACCGTATTGCCATTGCCGTCGGTCTGGGTCAGGACACGGCCTATCGCATCATAGCTGACGCTGCGTTGCGTCTGACTGGAGTCGGCAGAGGCAGGATCAATGCTGACGATGGCACGGCCCAAACGGTCATAGCTGACCTGGCGTACATTGCCATTCGCATCGACACTACGGATGGCACGGCCAAAGGCATCATAATCCACCTGGTTGGTGGCAGCAACGCCGGTGGTGTCGGTGACTGAACCGGTTTGCAAGCCACGGTGGTCAAACATGGCCAGTTGGGTCAGGGCGGTATTGCCGGCGCCGGTGGTGCCGGTGGTGGTACTGATACGTTCACCAAAGGCATCATAGCTAAAGCTGGTGACGGCACCAAGCGGGTCAGTGATGCTGGCCACCTGGCCAGCGCTGTTATAACTGATGGTGCTGCTGCTATCGAGGGCGCTGTTGGCGATGCCTGCCAGTGCTGTTTGCAGATGGCTGTCGACCAGGCCACCATGCAGGCTAGTCAACTCCGTCAGGCGGGTGCCGTACTGGACGGTGCTGACCAGTTGGTTGAGATTATTGTAGTGACGTTCCTGCACTTCACCCAGGGCATTGATGCTGTGGGTGAGGTTGCCGCTCTGGTCATAGTAGAACAGGGTGGTGTTGCCATTCGGGTCGGTCATGCTGACGCGGCGACCGGCGGTGTCATAGGCATAGCTGGTGCCATACTGGGCCCATATGGCATCGATTTCTTGCGGGCTTTGTTGGCCAGTGAGCTGGGCACTGCCCAGACCGGACAGGGTGGCGCTGACGCGACCCAGTTGGTCGTAGCGCTGGTTGCTGATGCGGATGTCGCCGCTACCGGCGGCATCAATGACTTTAATCAGATTACCTGCAACATCGTACTGGTATTGCCTTTGGGTGCCTTCGGCATTGGTGCTGCTGATGACGCGGTTGAGGGCATCATAGGTCTGGCTGCTGACCTGGTCTTCGGCATTGCTGGCGGGACGCAGGCTGGCCAGGGTGGAACTGGCAGTGACGGGGCCGCTTACCTTGTTGTTATAGCGGGTGCTGCTGGTGGCATTGCCATTGGCGTCGTAATGCAATTCGGTTAAATAAGCTTCGGCATCGACATTGGCAACAAGCTGGCCTTTGGTATTGTACAGGGCGTAGTTGTGCTGGTCGGCGGCATTGGCGGCGGGGATCAGGGACGCGAAGTTGCTGCTGGTGGTAACGGCAGTAGTAATTTTAGTGGCGTAACGAATGACTTCGACACGGTGTCCGGCATTGTCGTAGCGGTATTGGCTGAGGTAGCCTTCGGCATCGACAGTACCGATGAGCTGGTGATTGGCGTCATAGAAGCCCACACTGGTTCTGTCATTGGCATGGCTGGCGACCACCACATCTTGCGGGCCGGCATGAAGACTGAGGCTGGCAGGGGCAAGGGTATTGGCTCTTTGTACGGTGGACAGCAGGTTGCCTGCGCCATCATAACTGTATTCAGTGACGAGACCGGCGGCACTGACGGTTTTACTCAAATGACCAGCGGTATCATAGAAGCTGCGGCTGATGAGGTCATTGGCTGAACTGGTCAGCATCGGTAGCAGGTCGTAGGTGGTGCGGGCTGGAGTTGGGGGGATGACGACAGGCGGTTCGGCTGGTGGCGTAGCTGGTGTATTGCTGGAAGCCGGGACATCGCCCAGCAAAGTCCAGGGCGCACCGCTATCATCCATTGGCGCAGAATTATTGTTATACCAGCGTGCTTGCCAGAGTTTGCCGTTGTAGGCCACGATCTCTGGTGCCACATCGACGGTCTGGCCATTGACGACTTCGGTTTCACCGCCTTTATAGGTAATACCGGCCTGCCAGACGCTATAGCCATCCTTATTGGGTAAGGCACGCCAGACTTGTACTTCCACCGGATCGGCAGAGGTCATGCTGCTGCCCATGGTGTCCCAACGGGACTTGTATTGCTGGCCCTGGTATTCGATGATAGAACCGGTTGGATAATAGGCGCTAGCATCCCATTGTGGCACTTGCGGTCCGCTTGGTGCGGTGGCACCGATCAAGCCCATATCTTTCCATGGCGAACCACTGCCAGCACTTGGAGGAATGCCCACATGGAACCACTGTGCTTGCCACAGATGACCGTTATAGGCCACAACTTCAGCAGCAACATTGACCGTCTGGCCGCTGACGACTTCAGTTTCACCAGCCCAATACGTGATGGTAGGCTGCCAGTTGCTATAGCCATCCTGGTTCGGCAAAGCACGCCACACCTCGACCTCAAGCGGATCGGACGAAGTCATGGTGCTACCCATGGTATCCCAACGCGCTTTGTATTGTTGCCCCTGATATTCGATGACTGAACCACTAGGGTAATACGCTGTAGCGTCCCATTGTGGTACTTGCGGTGTGGTCGGTGCAGCCCCCCCAATCACCCCCAGATCAGTCCACGGCGACCCACTGGCACTGCTTGGTATAGAGCCGACATTGAACCAGTTAGCTTGCCACAAATGCCCTTCATACCCAACGATCTCACCACCTGTGTAGCTGGTCTGGTTATTACTGACAACAGGCGTGCCACCGTGGTAAGTCAGATTGGCTTGCCACAGGCTATACCCTTCCGTACCGGCAACCGGTTCCCACACCGCTGCTGCATCCAGGTCCGTCCCGGTCATGGTATTACCCATGGTGTCCCAGCGGGTTTTGTAGAGCTGCCCCTGGTAATTGACGTAGGTACCACCCACATAAAAAGCCTCTGCCGACCAGACTGCCGCCTGGACATTGATCGGTGTCGGCACTGGTGTGGTGGGTGTGGTTGTTACTGGTGGCGTTGTTGGTGTCGTCGTTGGTGTCGTGGTCGGCGCAGGCGAGGTGCTCAGCGGATCGGTATTGCTGATGAGTTTGGCAATCTGGCTCGCATCCAGTGTCACACTGTGTTGTATGGTCTGCGTGCGTTGTCCCAGGGCATTGTAGACATACTGGGTGACTTTGCCATTGCCATCGACTTGTCCTTGCAGGTTACCGGCAGCATCGTAGATGTACAGTTGTTTGACACCAGTGGCATCGGTGCTGACACTCAGGCGACCGAGGTCGTCATAACGGTAGGTGCTTTGTGCCTGACCACCTGCCATGGTGGAGATTAGTTGCCCTGCTGCGTCATAGACGGCGGTGTCGATGCGGCCATTGGCCTGGGTCTGGGTGATGGTGTGGTTGGCATCATCATAGTGGTTGATGGTGCTATGCCCCAATGCATCGGTGGTCGACAACTGGCGGTTCAGGCCATCATAGGTAAAACTGGTCTGGTTGTGATCGGCATCGACGGTGAATAAGAGATTGCCGGCAGCATCATAGCTATACAGGGTGGTGGATTCTTGTCCATCAGCGATACCGTTACCAGTTGCATCAACCGCATTGAAGCGGGTGGCGCTGGTCAATTGGCCACGGCTGTTGTAATGGTAGTCGGTACGGCTGGTCTGGGCCTGGCTTTGGGCCGCAGCCCAGGTTGCCAGCTGGGTCTGGCTCAGGCTTTGGTGGGCGCTTAAACCAGTGAGATTGTAGCTGGCTGCCGAATAGCTGATGCTGGCAATGCGCTGGCCCAGGGTGTTATAGCGGAATTCGGTGACATTGCCACCGGCGCTGATGACGAAGCGGAGGTTGAGCTGGCTGTCATAGACGCTGCGGGTGGTTTCTGGCAGACCAGCGGCCTGGCCATTGGCAGCCGGGCTGCGGTAGGTGGTGGAGGTCAATACCTGGTGCTGGTCGCCATAGGTGCGTTCCATGCGTTCGCCCAGGCTGTCGGTCTGGCTCAGCAGGTTGCCTTGCGCATCATAGGTGTAGGTGCTGCTGTTACCCAGGGCATCGGTGCTCTGGATGAGGTTGCCGGCCACATCGTATTGGTAGTGGATTTGCTGTATTTGCTGTATTGCGCCATCCACTGCCGGACCGGTGATGCCGGTCAGGCGGTTGTGGTCGTCGTAGGTATAGGTGTTGCTATTACCCAGCGGGTCGGTGACGGTGCTGGTTTTATTGGCCAGGTCATAGCTGAAGCGGGTGACACGACCCAGGGCATCGGTAACGCTGGCAATGCGGTCGCTACCACCCAGGTTGATATAGGTGAAGCTGAGCTGGGTGCCATCGGTCTGGCTGACACTGGTGATGAGGTTGCTGTTACCGGCATAGCTGTAGTTGGTGACATACACATTGCCATCAGCGGTGCTGTCGTCGTCGGGACTGAGGTCGAGTTTGACCTGGGTCAGGCGGTTGTGGGTATCGTAGCTATAGCTGGTGTTGCTTTGGATGCTGCCATCGGCGAGGATGATTTTTTCTTGGGCGAGGTTGGCGCCGACATAGCTGAATTCAACCCGGTCGCCATTGGCGCTGGTGATGCTGCTCAGGTAGTCACCGGTATAGGTATAGCTGTTGGTGTTGCCACTGGTATCTGTGGCGCTGCTCAGGCGCCAGGTGTCGCCATGGGCGGCATAGCTTTCTTTGCTCTGGGTGGCGGGATCGGTCCAGGTCCAGCTAGTATGGCTGCTGTCATAGGCGAGGCTATCAAAGCGGCCTGATCCGGCACGGGCCAGGTAGGTGTTGCTGGCGACATCGAAGTCATAGGTCTGGACGGCGTTGTCGGTGCCGATGCGCTGGATGGAGCTGCCAGCCTGGTTGAGGTTGCCGGTCAGGTTGACGAGGCGGCGGTAGCCATTGATCCACCAGTTGTCGGTGTTGTCGTCGTTGAACACGCCCTGGCTGTTGTAGGTGCGTAGCAGGGAAACATTGTTGCCACGGGTAACCAGCAGGCTGTCGCGGTCTTGCAGGACCAGGTTGCCATTGGCAATATTGACGCTGCTTTGCTCGCCGGTCTTGCCCTGGCTGGCGGAACCGAGGTTACCGCGCTGGCCCAAATTGCTGGAGGACGTTAAGTTCAGGCCTGTGCTGTTTCCGCT
>NZ_JBMPOR010000049.1:0-8256 GCF_049340265.1 Undibacterium sp. Di26W | reverse complement strand
GATTGACGAACATAGCTTTTATTGTCCGGGCGTTGCCGCATCGGCAACAGCGCTTCTGCACGTTTCCAAAATTCGTCCGTTACTTCCCATGACTTGGCTCTCGTCATTCCCTATCATCGCAAAAAAAATATCTCAATCTTAGTTTATCATTTATTTACGGATAAGTTCTTAATCGCCAAATCGGTCAATTTCAGGATTGAATTTGGTAGCAAGAAAAAAGCTAAGACAGCACTATCCATTATTTTCCTAGCGCGATGTTGTATTCAAGAAGCCACTTCAATCATGCTCACGCGACGACAAATGAATGACGCACTATCACTGCTTCGTACTCTCATACGCGACGTACACCAGAACATCATTCATCTTCAAATATGAGGGGAAGGCTCAGAGTCTGATCCCATCGATTTGATTCTTCCTTCTTGATAGTTTGCCTCGTTTTCTAGCAGGCGGCTCACTGACACCCTACATGATGATTGTCACGATGGATGAATCAACATTTGCTGTAGGGGTGTCATATTTGGATTTTGGATATTAGTCCGTTACGTGGATATTTCCATTAAAGCCCGACACACTGCAGAAGCAGGTTTGCAGCAGAAGGAAAAGAACCATTAGTAGTAGTTGCAACGAAAGTGCTGGTCGAGATAGGGATAATCGACGTAAGATCAGAGTCAGGAGGCGTTTGGGTAGGGTCAATAATGACGGTATAAAGCGCGAGGTCGGCCCCACCATCGATTCCCACTGTGCTCCAAATTGGACTTGTATTTCCTTGTGCAACATACTGTTCCGCGACGCACGCCACGTTAAAGTTAGGTATCCCGTAATTTGTGAATGTTACACCTAGTGCGACAAATCCTGTCGGTGCTGTAGGAATATACAGGTAACCGTTTTCTCCGCCAGGAATATTTTGGGTATTCCAAACCTGCGTCCATCCGGTGGACTCAGAGACTGCTATGCCGTCAACGTAGGCAACCAAGAAAGCTGAGGCATCAAGTGGACTACCCGTTATGGCCATGGAACCGAATTGCAGGAAACCATCTGGCAAATTGGCATCCGGATTATTAAAGTTTCCATTTGGACCTCCTGTCACCCCTCCTGTATTCCAGCCGTCTACTGAGGGGGCATAATAGCCTAAATTAATGGCGCCAAATTGTTGTGTTGTGATTGTCATTTCGATTTCCTTTTAAGGTGGTTAAGTGCATGTACATTGCACAAGAGTAGTAACATTGCTCGGCGTGCGCCGGGCCCTAGCGCTTAAAGTTTTCGGCCCTTTCATCCATCATGCAACGCCGCTTGCACGCCACCGCAAGCGGCGCTGGCTATACAACAATGCCTGGCGTGTAGGGCACAGTGGCCCATACCACGACGGAGAAATCTTTTTTCGAGACCTTGTTCGGCAAATATGAAAGAGGGAGGACATTGCAGTCTGTAGCGTAGATCTCCGCGCTTTGGGACCAGGTTATCGACAGATCCTTGCCCCAGCGGAAGGATCTGTTGAGCACGCCACTACCAAGCGCCAGCAACGCCGCCAATATGGAGCCCCAAACGGGATCATTCTTCTCCAAGTAACTTTTCAGTTCAGGTTTGTTCATGGATTTTCTCCGGTTGGTTGTGACACAAGTGGTGTTGTGCGTGTGCGCCGACTGACGCGTCGCTCTTGAGGGGCCAGTTCGTTGGCATTCATGGGTAGTGAAAACTGAATCACTTTGGGATCTGCTAGCCCCACACCACGAGCGAAAAATCCTGGCGCGTGGGTGTTACATGTGACAGGCCAAGCACATTGCGGTCGGAGGCGTACACGGTGACCGAGTCGGGCGACGTGATGGCCAAACCCTTCCCCCAGCGGAAGCTGCTGTTCATATAGGTTTCCGCAAACGACCACAGCAACAGGACGATGGCGTTGCCCAGTGGCGTTTGGTTGTTGAGCAGGTAGCTCAGCAGGTCAGTCAGTGACTGGCTCACCCCCGGCACGGCCATGACTCGGTGAGCCAGCTTGCTCAGCGGCGCCTCGGCGGTGATGTTGATGCTGTACAAGCACATTTCATTGTTGCTGCCATCGTCATCGGCATTCAGGGTGAACATGAAAATGCGGCCATCGGTCTGGGTCACCAACGCCAGACCGGCGCCGGATTCGGCGAACTGATTGGTGCAGTAGATCACGTCGAATCCGATCTTCGACGGTTGCAGGCAGTCACTGGTTGAGCGGTATAGGGTAAAACTCGGTCCGTTGACTGCGGCGACGATATAGCACCCGCATGATCCCTTTTCCTTGGTCATGCCCACGCCATTGATCCCTTCTTCGCGCGGAATGCTACCCAGGACAACGATCGGCTCGTTACTCAGAGTGTATTGCAGATCGCAAATCTGGATGGCAGATTGATTGCCGCTGGTCTCGGTTGGCTGGATGCCCATTGCCATGAAGCTGCCGCAAGCCTGGGACGAGCAGGGATGACACCAGTTTTGCGGCTGGGTGTCATAAGTGGCGTCGATGGTGCCCTGGGCGCCCTCATTCAGTTTATCGGCAATGAGGTATTTTCCGCAGGTCGCCCCGATATCGATATTGGTGTGGGTAAAAATGAGTTTATCTTCAAACGCGGCAATGCCTTTGAAGTGGGAAAACACCAGGCCAGTAGGTTCAGTGGGATCAACAGGGCAGGCGTAATAATTGCGCGTACCAGCGTCTGGAATGGCATGGAAGGCCGCCAGTACATCATGCATTTCGATATTGGACGGGATGATCATTTGCTTCTCCTTGAAGTGGGTGTTACACGGGCAGTCTTACTTTTGGTACAATTTAGTGCGCTTACGCATGACACATCAGTTAAAAACGACGGTTTATCGTTTTCTATTTGTCTAATGGTTCTAGATTCACGAAGGCACAAGCTTTTGATTTCCCGGTGCGTTTTCGTTCCAACCGCACCAATTTGCACCAAAAGTACAATTACCCCTCCATAGGATGTCAAATCGTTGCTGCAATCCCCATCCCATGCCTCAAAGATAACTTCAGACCGCGGGCGATATAAGTATCTTCAGGTAACGAGACGGACGTGTTACCGTAACTTGTTGGCGAACACGGTAGACCTGCACGCTTGATTGCTGGTGCTCTCTGACTTGCAATCCCTCGGTGTATGCAGGTGTTGCGTCAGGTTGTTGTCATCAGCCAAGGGAAAAGTAGCGTTTCAATGCCTCGCCTACGGAAAGCGCTATGTCTTCTTGCAGCGAGATGGCAAATGAGGCGTGTCGATCAAAATTCTCTGCCCAGGCAATGCAACCAACTGTAGCGTCAAGGAGCCGGAAAGACGCTCGGGTAAACCCGCCCTCGACGCGAATACTTCCCTCCAGCAGGTGGCTAGCACCGACATGTTCGACTTGTATTGTCGCGTCGCTTCTGCTAACCCGGTTCATGTTGCTGAAGGTGTGCGAGACGATGGTTTTACCAAATTCCTTGAATAATTGATGCGTGAGCTCTTCGCTCAACCCTTGGGTAAAAGAAACACATTCAGCATTCGTCGTAAGGCAATGGATCGGCAGTATGGCCAGCAAGTACTGCGGCTTGAAAATAATAGGGTTTTCATCCGATTTTCGAACCATCGGCATGTAACTGCCAATCGGGATGGAAATCGTCACTTCGGCTGCGCTACCCAATGCGCTGTAATAGTCTTTCAGCCTTTCGCGCAGACGGCCAATTTGTACCCGTACAATGGGGTCTTCTCCGGTGTTGTAAGTTGACGGGTCGCGATCAAATACTTCAATCCCTATCGTGTATTCGTTGGTATCTCGTATAGCTCCCGCCAATCGTTTGTCCACCAAAAACTTCAGCAACCGACACATGCGTGGTGCCTTAAGGAAGGTTGCGCTTGCTAAAACTTGCGCGAGTACCAAACGGACTACTGCTGACGGAACGTCAGGGGGGCACTCAGGCAACTCTCGTATCGCGGGGATAGTTGATGGTTCCATCAAGGCAGATATATTCATTGCAGGCGAGTTAATGATGGTCTCCCAATTCGGTATCTACTTTATCGGTAAGCAAATGCTTAGCCTGATCGAAGAATGCTTGTTCAAAGTAGCTTTCACGAGATATACTTTAGGCAATATTTCCAATACAAACCTTCCGAAAACCTTCCGCTTTGCAAGTCATTGTTTTATAGGGATTTTTTCTATCTATGACGAAGTTGCACTTCCCTCATACACGCCATCTGGATGTATCTTCCACATGAAAAACCGGATATTCCACTTCGGGGATTGGCAAATCAATCCGCCGGCCAATACGATTGCCAGCACTCTGGCAACCCGCCAGATAGAACCACGTGCGATGGATGTGTTGGTCGCGCTGTGCGAACGTGCAAATACGGTCGTCAGCGCCGAACAGCTTTTACAGGAATGCTGGGGAAGCAATTTGCACGGCGACAATCCGGTACACAAATCCATCACGCAGTTGCGTCGCGCGCTTGGCGACAACGCGCTATCGCCCACATATATAGAGACCATACGAAAACGCGGCTACCGAACTGTTGCCGAGGTGCATGTGGAGAACGCTCACGTAGTCGATGTAGCGAACGAAACATGGCTAAATGAATCGCCATTTCGTGGCTTGCAGGCGTTCGATCAAGAGCACGCGCCGGTATTTTTCGGTCGTGCCGACGCCAGCTTCAAGCTGTTGCAGGCGATCGCACTGCAGGCGGAAGCTGGGTGCGCGCTGGTATTGGTGCTCGGTCCCAGTGGCGCCGGCAAAACCTCGCTGATACAAGCTGGCCTGTTGCCGCTTTTGATGGGGCGGTCAAGTGCAAACAATTTGCTGACCATATCTTCGGCGACATTCGATTTGGGCGAGATGGGACAGCATCATTTGCTCACTATGCTGGGTGGTGTGTTGCTCGATTGGCAGATTGATGAGAATGGCGTATTTCCCGGTGCCAGCGCGGTCTCGCTGGCCCAACGCATCGAGCATGATATTGAGAGTGTGATCGCAGACATGCGCCATGCCCTTGAACCGAATCCCGAGGCCGCTTCGCGATTGCGCTTCGCTTTGGTCCTCGATCGCTTCGAAGCAATTTTTTCGTGGTCCCACATTGGCGAACATGAGCGCCAAGCCTTTTTAAAGGCGATCGACACGCTGGCGCGCAGCCATTGTGTGATCGTCGTCATCGCCTGCAGAAACGACTTTTATCCGCGCATTGCCGAATACCCGGACTTGATGGAGGGTAAACCAAGAGGTGCGCACTTCGATCTGAGCCCGCCCTCGCATGCCGAAATCGCCCAGATGATCCGTTTGCCTGCCGCTGCAGCCACACTCCATTTCGGCATCAATGCGGACACGCAGATCAGGCTTGATGACATTTTGTGCGAAAGCGCGACTGGCAGCCCGGACGCACTGCCTCTGCTGCAGTACACCTTGCAGGAACTGTACAGTCGGCGCACGGCGGATGGCGAACTCAGTTTCGAGGCATTCCATCAACTCGGCGGCCTGGAAGGCGTTATCGGTCAACGCGCCGAGCAGACGATCAGCGCCTTGACTGAATCGCAGCGCGCTTGCCTGCCGCAGGTGTTGTCTCTGGTGGTAACCATCTCGGCCAGCGAAGACGTGGTCACCAGCCGACGTGCGCCCTGGTCCGCTTTGCGCAACGAGGACCAACGGCGCTTAGTCAATGCGCTGGTGGAAAGCCGGCTATTTGTCAGTGAACTGTTAGGCGATGCGGCAGGATTCGGCGTGGCGCATGAAGCGATCTTGCGCCGCTGGCCGCGCGTCACCGCCTGGATTGGCGAGTATCGCGAGGCCTTGCGTGTTCGAGACCGTGTTGCCGCGCAAAGTGCCCGCTGGGTGAGCGAGGGGCGACGCAATGATTTGTTATTGCCCCATGGGAAGCAACTGACTGAAGCACGCAGTTTGCTGAGCCTCGCGGCGTTTTCCCTTTCCTCAGAAGAAGCAGCGCTGATCCGGGTCTCGACCCAGAAAGCAAAGCTGCGCGAACGCATTCTTGTGGCAGTTATGACGCTCATCGTCATACTGGCGGCGCTTGCCATGGTGCTGGGACTGAGTGCGCTATCGGCCAAGCGGGTGGCAGACCAAAAACGCATCGAAGCCGAGGGCATGTTGGGTTTCATGTTAGGGGACTTTGTTGACAAGCTGAGGCCTATCGGCAAGCTCGACCTGCTTGACAGCGTCAGCGCGAAAGCCTTGGAATACCTGTCCCGGCCAGGCGGCGAAACATTGAATCTTACTTCGCTCACTCAACGTGCCAAGGCGCTGCAACTCATCAGCGAAGTGAATATCGAACGTGGAAATATGAAAGCGGCTACCGACGCATTACTAGTCGCCCGAACCATTCTGCAGCAGCAGTTTGCCATCGCTCCCGACGATCGTGATGTGCTGAAGAACCTCGGTGCCAATGCTTTCTGGCTGGGCAGAATACACATGGAACAGGGCGACCCGGCTCAGGCGAAGCAGTATTTCAAGCAATACCAGGATTATAGCGACCGCTTGCATTTGTTGGAGCCTGACTCTGTCGATTGGTGGATAGAGCAATCGTATGCGCATAGCAGTTTAGGTTCGCTGGCGTTGGCTCGCGGCGATGCGCGAACCGCTAGCGCGGAGTTTTTACTTTCCATCGAGCTCAAAACCAAGGCAAGTTCGAAAAAGCCACAGGATCGCAGCTTGAAGGGCGACCTGGCCGACAGCATCTCCTGGATGGGCTCGGCCAAGGAGACGCTGGGTGAGTTAGACGCAGCAATGGCGTTATACCGGCGCGAGACGGATCTTGTCGAAAGCCTGCATCAGGCCGCGCCCAACGACGCACTCTGGAACAATCGTTTAGCGCTGGCGCTCCAGCATCAAGCCGTGCTCAAGCTCGCATTGGGACAGAGTACCGCTGCACTCGATGACTTTCATATCGCGCATGATTTACTCAAGCTGGCGCTCGAGCAAGAGCCGTCCAACAAAGCATGGCAGAGAAATTTCCTCTTTGCAAAACTGGATTACCTGCGTATCGCAGCGCGCGAAACGGCAGCGAAAGACATCTTGCCCCAACTACAAGACATCTGGAAAACCACAAATTCATTGGCGCAGCGTGATCCAAAGAAAGTGAAATGGTCCCTGCTCGAAGCACAGGTGCGACAACAAATGGCTCTTGCCCTACTTGATCTTCATCAAAACCAGGAAGCGCGGCGGCAACTTACAGATTCCCAGCGTCACCTTGAAGATGTGCTGACACGCAATCCAACCGAACTACGCAGCCGCTTGGCGCTGGCGGAAGGCTGGCTAATCCTTGCGGCGGTAGAAGCCAGGGAGAAAGACGAAGCGGCGTCCCAGCATGCCTGTCAACAGGCGCGCGGACTGCTTGCCAAGGATGCGCCCGGGAGCATGGACTATCACATACTTTCCCCTTGGATACGCGCGCAGACATGCCTTGGCAATGATGCTATAATCGGCGAGGTCAAGGCACAGTTGACGCAAATCGGCTACCGCGAATTTGACTATGTTCGCTTTCTTAAAGGGGTATCCATGCAAGTGCGGTAATGCCGTTTGAGGCCGTCGACCACCGAGTTATTGACGCATGTTTGCTCGTAAAATGATATCGCGGCGATCGAAAACGCCATGAACGATGCGTAATTGCAGCGCTCGATACGCCGCTCGAAACTGAATCACTCTCGGCTTCACGTTACCGCATTTGTAGGGATATCCCATTTGTCTTTAATCCATTGATAACAAGGAGATACCATGAGTACCAACGAGTCAATTCCGGTGTATGTCAATTTGAATTTCAGCACTGATACTAAGATAGAGCCTGACCCAGTTTGCGTAAAAGGCAAAACATCCATCACATTTATCTTGGATTCGACATCGGTAGATGCTGGGTATAGTTTCGCCGGTTATGCCGACTATTCGCCCGGCACAGGAAGTCAGTTGACTGGTACATCTCTTGAATTGGGAGCGAAGTATCAACTGAACTATGCAGATAATGCCGCACTGACTAAGAGTAGTATAAAGGTTACGCTGTTTATCAGAAACAATTGCAACGAGAAGATCAGATTCAGCTATGATCCGCAAATTGTCAACGACAGATAAGAAGCGAAGTAATTTCTTTGTGCTGGTTGCGGTTTTTTTTTCAGACGTAGATTTTTCTGTATTGGGACTAAGAACTTATCCGTAAATAATATTTATTGCTAATGGCACTTTTCTGAATGCAATGATCGCCGCTGCTAGATGATTGAGGGCCAGAAAGCTCCTCTCGAGTTTTTCATATCTGACCAGTAGCTTTCGAA
>NZ_JBMPOR010000048.1:0-13539 GCF_049340265.1 Undibacterium sp. Di26W | reverse complement strand
TATTGTGGGCTTTTACAACAACGTTCGCTTGCATTCTGCCCTGGGCAATCTGCCACCCAGTGTCTATGAGCAAAAAATGGCAGAAAAAGAACCTATCCCAGTGTCCGAAAATACTTGACCACTACATAATTATCCCCTCCCCTTCAAGGGGAGGGTTAGGGTGGGGATGGGTTTCGGTTGATCAATGTCCTTAAACAACATACCTCTACTTCCCTCGCAACACCAGCACGCTCTTCGCATGCGCGCTCACATCCTTCGCATCCAGATACTGCTGCACATAATTCCCTGCCACAAATCCGCTTGCCTGGTCATTGTAATGGGCGTCAAACCAGACACCGCTCTGGCCGACGGGGTTGATGCCGAGTGCCTTGCTGGCATCAGCAAAGTCGATCAGGCGGCGGGTTGAGGGGCCGTAAGTCACTTCCCATGGTGCGGGGCCGATAGGGCCAGACAGGTTGTTTGGCACTTCGCGCCCACCGGGTACCGCGAAAGGGCCGACGTTGAACAGTGTGTCCAGTGGCTTTTTCTGGGACAGCGGGTGTTTGTGGGTCAGGGTATGCGCCCTGCCCCAGGTCCATTGTTTGCTGTCTGCACCAAAGGTAGCTTGCAGATGGGCGATGCTGTCGCGCCAGGCAAGGCGAACGATGTCGTCGCGGCTTTCCACCGTGGGTGTTTTGCGGTTATCCCACCAGGGGGAATGTTCATCCGCCAGCAAACGTGGCAAGGCCATATCCAGTGCCCGCGTGCGCAACAGATTCTTGAACTGCACTTCACCCAGTTCGTCTGCCATGGCGGCAAAACTCAATTGATACAAAAGCTGGCTGAAGAGTACGGGTGCCACGCTGTTGAGCTGGTAACTGCCGTCCCATTTTCCCAGTTGATCCAGCAGGCGTCGGCCTTCGGCGTCGGTGACTTGCCGGCGCAATACCGGCAACAGGTTTTGCAATAGCTGCGGCCCGTATTCGGTACGGGTATCAAGTTGCAGGGCCTGGCTGTTCTTGGTATCCCATTTGATGCCAGGTTTGGCCAACAGATATTCCAACCGGCGTGCGCGCTCGGGCAGGTTGTAATAGCCAGGTATGGCAAAATTAGCTGAAGGCACAGGCTGCTGGTTGGCTGATACGATAAAACCACGCTCTGGATTGATCTCATGCGGGTTGTGAGCAAAGTCGTCATAGCCGGGCTTGTCAGCCTCGGCACTGCTGCCATCGAGGATGAAAGCGGGATTCACTTCTGGTGAGCGCCTGACCAGTTTGGCGGCAGCCCACCAGGCGATATCGCCATTGGTGTTGGCCCACAATACATTCAGTCCAGGCGCATGGATTTTGCTGACAGCCGTGCTGGCGAGGGATGGTGTACTGGCACGGTTGAGCTCATAAAAGGCATCCAGCACGGGGTTTTCTGTTTCCAGAAATGCCCACCACATGGACACCGGATTATTGCGAAAGTTGTCGCTGAAGTTATCACGGAAGGCATCGGTAATGATGGGCCCGTGTGGCGAAGACCGCAGTTGCAGGCGAACCGGATCACCGCCTTTGACTTTGATGATTTCTTCGCGGTTTTGCAGGTCCACCCACTGCCCCTTGATCCAGACCTGGTTGGCATTTTGCGGATTCACTTTTTCAGCGATCAGGTCCAGGTCATCATTCTGGAACATGGTCAGCGTCCAGCCAAACTGGCTGTTATGCCCAAGCAGGGCAAACGGATTCAATACCTGATGGTGTCCGTACAGCTCAAAACCCGGCATTTTCAGGTGGGCTTCATACCAGACTGCCGGGACTGAATAGGCAATATGCGGGTCGCCAGCCAGCAAAGGTTTGCCGCTGACAGTTTTGCTGCCAGCCACCACCCACCCATTACTGCCTTCCAGTTGCGGCAAGCCGAATTCTTCCAGTGCCTGCTGGCTGGTGGTCGCGATATGCTGCAGATTAGCCCAGTCTGACTGGCTTAAGCTGGTGCCCGATTTGATGACACCTTGCGGATACCATGACAGATCAAATATGCGCAGGTAATCCGGCCCCAGTTGGTCACGTACCTGCGTCAGTACCGGCTCAGTGCGAAACGCTGCGGCAAAGCTGTAAGCCATATAGCCAGATACAGCGACCGTGTCTTCCATCGTAAACGGGCGCTTGGGAATGCCCAGCAAATCAAATTCCAGTGGTGCTGCATGGCTGGCCTGGAATTGGTTGATGCCATCCAGGTAGGCATTCAGAGCTTTTACCGGGGTGGAATTTTTATCCAGCTTCGCCGCATAGTCAGCCGCATGCTTGCGTATGCCCAGGGTGCGGAACAGGCGGTCAATATCGACCAGTTTCGGCCCCAGGATTTCTGCCAGTTCACCCTGTGCCAGGCGACGCGCCATTTCCATCTGGAACAGGCGGTCTTGCGCATGCACATAGCCTAGGGCGCGATACAGGTCGGCTTCATTTTTTGCTTCGATATGCGGCACACCACGCTCATCATACTGCACCCTGACTTCGGCACTCAGGCCGCTCAGCTCACCAACACCCGAGCGCTGTACTCGCTTGCCATACACGTAGACCGAGGCAGCAATCAGTGCAAGGATGATCACGGCCAGCAGTGACAGCAAACTCCATTTCAACAGGCGTTTCATCAGCATCTCTCATTCTGGGTATCTTTACTGATTTTACACTTGTCTGCCGGGCGACATTTTTTACAGATATAAATCCCGCTTGATCTGGCGCATTTGCTGTTCATAACGGAATTCCCATGCACGCAGGTCATCGATGCGTCTACGGCTGGCGTTCAGGAATTCTTGCAGCTCGCGACGTTCGCGTTCACGCTTGCGGTCGATATTGGCATTGTCTTCGGTTTTGGGGCGATTTTTATCATCCTGGTCGCGCTTGATATCCTGTTCCAGCCTGCGTAACTTGCGCTCGGCATCCGTATGGCGATCATCGTGCGCCAGCAAATCGGCATGCGTCTGATTATATTTTCGTGACAGGTCTTCATAATCCTGCCCACCCAGTATGGCGCGACGTAAATTGCCCTGTAGGCTAATATGGCATACCTCGATTGCCATGCTTTTATTTTCACGGCCCCAGTTGAAGGCGTTTTCCACCGTGCAGTAACGCGCATTCTGGCTGAGCCAGGCTTGTTCGTAAACATCACGGGTCTGGGCTATCACAAATACATTGTCACGCCGCGCGTTGGCCATGCGCTGTTCCAACTGGTTAGGGTGACCATAACCATCACTGTTACCGGCATCGGTCCAGTATTGCAATAATCTTTCTTCCCATTTCTGCTGATATTCGACCTCAAATAGTTTCAGGCCGCGTTTTTTGGCATCATCGCGGCGGGTATGGATATCGCGTCCGCTGACTGCATCATTCCAGCCCAGGTTTTTCCAGTATTCGACGATCTCGCGATTCCAGCCGACGTGATACGCGTCTTCGCGTACTTGCAGGCCGCTGGCACTCGCGGCCCTGACCCGGCTGGCCAATTCACTGTCGGGTATGCCATCATGCGCATCCTGATAACCCATTTGCTGCCAATACGCATAATTGCCGTCAGCCCAGCCACGCTGGTAACTGGGGGCCTGGAAACCGATCGCGGCACCTGATCTGGCCCTGGATGCTTCTTCGCTGGCATTGCGCCCAGCCTTGCCATCCTGCAGGCCGGTCTGGTACCAGTAATCGGCATTGCCCTGCTGCCAGCCTTGTTCATAGGCGGGACGGTTCAACGGCGTGCCGTTGCGCGCCACGGCATCTGACTTGACCTGGGTATCAAAATAATTGATGGCGCGGGCATTGCGGCCATCTTCCCGGCCCAGATGGGACCAGAAAATCTGATTACCCTGCGCCCAGCCCTGTTCATAATTGCTGGCAGATTCTGCCTTGATCTTGTCGCCATCAATCAGCGAGCAAAACCGTCGCCTGTCGTCAAAACGCTTGTCCAGTCCTTCTGCCCCGTCTTTGCTACCGATGCTGATCCAGTCACCCAGTTTGCAGTCATTGACACGATTGACAGTGGATTGACAGCCGCTCAATAAAAAGCCGGCAGCCAAGGCAACTGTCAGAATAAGGTGCTTGGCGGGATAGGATGTCAGGTGCATAGAAATGGGCATCTTTTAAACGATGATGCTGCATCAACGCATTCGCGCTGTCATTTGTTGACAAAACCCGTGACAGCCCATGCCAAACAAGCAGGACATCTTGCCAGTTAGGCCATAGCTTTTGGCATAGGTATAAAAAGAATGGCCTGCGCTATTGATTTTGACCAAGCCAACATCATCTATTCGCTTTGCTATTGTTTAGCTCACGCTTGCCCCCTATTCTGGACTGCGCATGACCACCTCCTCTCCCGGCACTGACATTTCCCAGCGCAGCAGCCTGCAAACGCTGAAAGGACTGCTGCCCTTCTTAAGCCCTTACAAGATGCAGTTTGTGCTGGCTGGCATCGCCTTGCTTGTGGCTGCCAGCGCGACCCTGGCTATTCCCTATGCTTTCCGTCAGATGATAGATCTGGGTTTTGGCGGCGGCGATCACAGTATCAAGCATGTGGACCTGACCTTTATTGCTCTGTTTGGCGTCGCCTGCGTGCTGGGCATTGCCACTGCGGCCAGGTTTTACATGGTGTCCTGGCTGGGTGAACGGGTGACGGCGGATATACGCGACGCCGTGTATTCCCACGTGGTGACGCAGAGCCCGGAATTTTTTGAAACCACCCAGACCGGTGAAGTGCTGTCGCGCCTGACCACCGACACCACGCTGATACAGACCGTGGTCGGCACCAGCATATCAATGGCCTTGCGCAATTTCCTGCTGTTCCTCGGTGGCCTGGTGATGCTGTTCGTGACCAGCCCCAAGCTTTCTTCCATCATCATCGTCATGCTGGCAGCCGTGGTGTTGCCCATCATTTTGTTTGGCCGTCGGGTGCGCAAGCTGTCGCGTGATTCGCAAGACCGGATTGCCGATGCATCAGCCATCGCTGGCGAAATTTTAAATGCCATGCCTACCGTGCAAGCCTTTACCCATGAACAGATTGAAGCACAGCGCTTCTCTGGCTCGGTGGAAGGCGCTTTCAAGACTGCCATGCGGCGCATACGCGCACGCTCACTGCTGACCCTGATTGCCATCCTGCTGGTATTTGGTGCCATTGTCTTTGTACTGTGGCTGGGGGCGCATGCCGTCATGCAGGGTCGCATGACTGGTGGCGAACTTGGCCAGTTCATTCTGTATGCGTCCATCGTTGCCGGTGCTGTCGGTGCCTTGTCAGAAGTGATGGGTGATGCCCAGCGCGCCGCTGGTGCCACCGAACGTTTGCTGGAATTGATAGAGGTGCAGTCACCGATACAAAATCCGGCACCGGCCCAGACTTTGCGCTTGCCGACCCGTGCCGCACATGGTGCTGAAGGCGCATCACTTTCACTGCAAGGGCTGGAATTTCATTATCCTTCCCGCCCAAAAACTGCCGCACTGTCTGACCTGAACCTGGATATCCTGCCCGGTGAAACGGTGGCGATTGTTGGCTCTTCCGGCGCGGGCAAGACCACCCTGTTCCAGATGCTGTTGCGTTTTTATGATCCGCAGCAAGGTGAAATACGCCTGGATGGCGTCAATATACGCCAGTTGAATTTGCACGACTTGCGTGCCGCCATCGGCATCGTGCCGCAAGATACCATCATTTTCTCCGCCAACGCCATGGAAAACATCCGTTATGGCCGGGCCGATGCCAGTGACGAAGAAGTGATCGCCGCCGCCAAATTGGCAGCCGCGCATGAATTCATAGAAAGACTGCCGGAAAGTTATCAATCCTTCCTGGGTGAGCGCGGTGTGCGCCTGTCTGGCGGACAAAGACAAAGGATAGCCATCGCCCGCGCCCTGCTGAAAAACCCGCCATTGTTATTGCTTGACGAAGCCACCAGCGCGCTGGATGCTGAATCAGAACGCCTGGTACAAGGTGCGCTGGAAGTGGCAATGCAGGGGCGCACCACCCTGATCATTGCCCATCGCCTGGCCACCGTGCAAAGGGCAGATCGCATCATCGTCATGGAACATGGCAAGATAGTGGAAACCGGTACCCACGCGTCACTGGTCGAACAAGGCGGCGTGTATGCCAATCTGGCTGCATTGCAATTTGATTTGCACAAGAGCGAAGAATAAACCTGGCAAAACAGGGGCCTGCCAAGTCAGATTGCAGGCTCCTGTTTTGTAATCAAGACCTGTTTTGCAACCAAGGCCTGTTTTTCCAAAGTCGCAGTGACCGCCTGCATGATGCGTTGCGAAAACTGGGGCTCATCCACCGCCCGCGCCAGTATCACTGCCCCCACCATACTGGCCAGAGCCGCCATCGCCTGATCTTCCCTTTCGGTTTCACTGTCGCCTGGCAATAAACTGGTCAACACGCTGATCAGGTCACGCGCGCCCTTGCTGGCGGTCTTGCGCACTGCCTCACTTTGCCGACCCATGTCAGTAGCGAGGGCAGCTAGTGCACAGCCTTTTCCGGGTGCGTCGCGATGTGCCGGTGACAGGTAATGGGCCGCTATGTGTGACAAGGCAGTTTCGGGAGCTTCCGCTTTCCATTTATTCCATCTGTCTGCGGAACGACCCAGGCTACGGGCACAGGTCTGCGCGATCAAATCTTCCTTGGAAGAAAAGTTTCCATAAAAACCACCATGTGTCAGGCCAGCACCCTTCATCAGGTCAACCACGCTGACACCGTCAAAGCCATGTTCACGAAATAATTGCGCCGCCACGTTCAGGATGCGTTCTCTATTTTCGTTTGCCTGCTCTCTGCTGACTTTCATTACAGCCCCTCCGCCTGGAATGCACCAGAAATTATCTTGACATTATAAATTATAACCGTAATATATAAAAAATTACGGTCATCATCTATAAATGAGAATTCATTATCATTGGGAAACGTATGAACACCAAAAACAACTTCGTGAACAGCTATCCGGCCATCTGGCTGGTATTGCTAGGTACCGCCGGCACCTTTGCTCTGAGCATGGGCGTGCGACAGAGCATGGGACTGTTTCTTAGCCCGATGAACACCTCCACCGGTCTGGGGGTAGGCAATATCAGCCTGGCTTTCGCCTTTGGCCAGTTGTGGTGGGGCCTGACTCAGCCGTTTGCTGGTGCCGTTGCCGACAAACTGGGGGCTGGCCGTGTGTTATTCATCGGCTTGGTACTGGTCGCGCTGGGCACCTTTATCACACCGCTGATGACAACCACCGCCGGCCTGATCTTTGCCATCGGCATATTGGGGGCGGGTGGTGCCGGCATCGCCGGACCGGCGGTGCTGATGGCAACCGCCACCCGCATGATCCCGGCAGAAAAACGCGGCCTGGCCACTGGCATCATCAATGCCGGCGGCTCATTTGGGCAGTTCCTGATGGCGCCGCTGGCGGTATGGCTGATGAGCCTGTACGGCTGGAACAATGCGATGCAGATTCTGGGGCTGGTGATCTTGCTGGCCCTGCCCGCCGCCTTCCTGCTGCGTGGCAAGCCGGTACAAAATACAGCCGCCGGGCAAGCACCGACCAGCACCAAAGACGCTATCTACAGTGCCCTGAAAACCCCCAGTTACCTGATGCTGGCGGCGGGCTTTTTGGTGTGCGGCTTTCATGTCGCTTTCCTGGCTACGCACTTGCCAGGTGTGATCAGTCTTTGCGGGCTGCCCCCGACTTACGGTGCCTGGTCACTGGGTATTCTGGGTCTGTTCAATATAGTCGGCAGTATTTCCATGGGACTGGCAGTCAGCCGCTGGCGCATGAAATCCTTGCTGTCGCTGTTGTATGCGGCACGCGCCGTGGCCATCATCGTGTTTTTGCTGACACCCAAAACCGGCCCCGTGGTACTGGTCTTTGCTGCTGTCATGGGATTGACTTTCTTATCCACGGTGCCGCCCACAGCAGGCCTGGTAGCCAAATTCTTTGGTCCTGCCCATATGGCCAGCCTGTTTGGCATTATCATGCTGGCACACCAAGTGGGCGGCTTCCTGGGTGTCTGGTTAGGTGGCAAAATCTTCGAGGCCAACGGCAACTTCAACTTGCTCTGGTATATCGATATCTGCCTGGCCGTTGGCGCAGCATTGATACACCTGCCGATCAAGGAAAAACAACTGCAACTTCAGGCGACATAAGCTGAAAACCGCTTGTTGAATGCTGATACATGCGGGTGAGGCACAACGGCATTCAACAGCCCCCTCAAGGTCTAAGAACCTGTTGACGATCTTACTTTTGCGCTGCTCTTCATCCCCCGCTGACGCACGCTCGCTAAAGATCGTAAACACGTTCTTAAAGATTGCCTGGTAACATCTGTCATCATATTATTTAAATCTGCCCAATCGACCAGATAAAGCACTATTACCCGATCTTAAACACTGTAAGCATAATTTTAAGCATCAATGCCAGTACTTAAGCATGCTTAACTTGAATAATGTGCACCTGCAGATGTAACAGTTGTCACTTCGCTGACATTTCCCTTGACGCTGTAAAGCGCCCTTGCGTACACTCCTACGATCCTGTAATCCACGTTGACCATGGTCGATTCCACAAGCTATTGCCTATGAAACGATTTCCCTTACGCTCTTCGTCCCTGTTTGCTGCCGCGCTGCTCAGCTACGCTGTGCCGCAAATTTGCCAGGCTGACGCGCCTCCAGCATTCGCCCTGGCATCTGCACCGGAAACCATTGCTCCCGCACCGACCGTAGGCACAGCACCCGCAGCGGCTCTGGAATTACCACTGCCGATACCGCTTGATGCAACGACACTGGAATATACGGACAAGAATAGCGATTTGTGGAAACGTATACGCACAGGCTATGCGATACCTGACCTGGAAAACCAGCTGGTCAACAACCAACTGGCCTGGTATAGCACCCGCACCGACTATATATTGCGCACCGTACAGCGCGGCTCCCGCTACCTCTACCACGTGGTCGAGGAACTGGAAAAGCGTGGCATGCCAACCGAACTGGCCCTGTTGCCTTTCATCGAATCCGCTTTCAATCCGCAAGCCATTTCCACTGCCAAAGCAAGCGGCATGTGGCAATTCATGGCGGCAACAGGTCGCGATTTCAACCTGAAGCAAACCATGTTCAAGGATGACAGGCGCGGCGTGCTGGATTCCACCGATGCCGCCCTGAACTACCTGGAAAAACTATATGGCATGTTTGGCGACTGGCAACTGGCGCTGGCGGCTTACAACTGGGGCGAAGGTTCAGTACAGCGCGCCATTAAGAAACAGCAGGCGCTGGGCTTGCCTATCGACTTCCAGAGCCTGTCGGTACACATGCCAAATGAGACCAGGAATTACCTGCCGAAATTGCAGGCGGTTAAAAACATCATCGGCCATCCGGAACAATTCAGCCTGGCACTGCCCAAGCTGGAAAACCAGCCCTACTTTGTCACCATAGAGAAAACCAGGGACATTGATGTGCGCGTCGCTGCGCAATTGGCAGAATTGCCGCTGGATGAATTTACTGCATTGAATCCACAATTCAATCGCCCCGTCATTACTGGCGACAGCAATACCAAGATCCTGCTGCCGACCGACAATGCGGCGCTGTTCAAAGAAAATCTCAGTAAATGGCAGGGCCCGCTTTCCACCTGGTCTGCCCATACGGTACAAAAAACCGAACGCATTGAATCGCTGGCAAGCAAACTGGGCCTGAAATCCGAACTGCTAAGGGAAGTCAACCTGATCCCGGCAAAAATGATGGTAAGGGCAGGCTCTACCTTGCTGGTGCCAAAATCAAACAAGGTACCAGACAATGATATTTCGATGGAAATCGCAGAAAAAGCCCAGCTTATTATGGAGAAAACTTCCACCCGCCAGGTCAGCTACAAAGTCGGCAGGCATGACAACCTGGCTGGTATTGCCAAGCGTTACCGCGTCAGCATTGCGGACCTGAAGTCATGGAATAACCTGAAGCGTGAAAATGTCGCCCACGGCCAGACTTTGCGTGTGCAAGTACCGTTTGTCACCCAGGTAAGCCATCATACCCCGCTGGCCACCCGACACATAGCAGCAGCGCCCAAGGTCGTTTATCGTTCTGCTGCACCGGTACGCAGCAACGGCAAATCCATGATCGCCCATCTCAAGAACAGCCGCAAAAAACATAGCTAAACATCACGACTTAAATATTGTCGGATAATGGTTTATGATATTGCTGTTCCCATTGACGGAGATAGCGATGCGTAAATTGCAAATTAAAGATGCAGAAATCATGCGCCTTGCCATTCAACAAGAAATTGAACGTTCCGACGAGTCCCGCTACGACCATCGCTTGCATGGCGTATTGCTGGTGGCAAGTGGTCATTCGTGCGGCGAGGTCGCTCAGTTGTTTGCAGAGGATGCACGAACTGTTCAGCGCTGGGTTAAGCGCTTCGAACTGCATGGATTCGATGGCTTGCGTGACGGCGAGCGGCCCGGCCGGCCGCGTAGCTTGGACGAGAAGCAATGGAAGGCGTTGGCCCGTGACTTGCGTCGAACTCCACGCGAATTCGGCATTGAGCAAAATCTATGGGATGGAAAGGTTCTCGGCGAACACTTGAAGATGCGCTACGGCGTGACTTTGGGTGTTCGCCAATGCCAAAGGGTGTTCAGTCAAATGGGATTTCGTCAGCGTAAGCCGCGTCCTCAAGTCGCACAATCCGACCCTGTGAAGGTCGCGATAGTAAAAAAAACTGCGCCGCCTGGCAAAACGCAAGGACATTGAACTCTGGAGCCTCGACGAATGCCATTTCCAACAACACGGCTCACGTTTGCGTATGTGGGTGCCACCCGAAGTCAAGGACCCCATATTGCGACATGCACCAACCCGCAAGTCCGTGGCGTGCTTTGGCGCGGTGAGTTTAAGCACTGGAAAATTCGTACGCACCATGTGCAACGTGCTCAATGCCGAGACGTTCAAGGATTTCGTCAAGAAACTATTGCGGCACCGTTCTCGCGGCAAACGCATGGTGGTTGTGCTCGACAACGCCCGGTACCACCACGCCATCATGCTTGCGTCAATGTTGCACAAGTACCGAGCCGTACTGACGTTGCTGTTCTTACCACCGTACAGTCCGCAACTCGCGCCAATCGAACGGGTTTGGAAACTCGCCCGACGCATTGCCACACACAATCGATACTTTGCCACGCTATCCGAAGTGCTTCAGGCTGTCGAAGCCTGTTTCGACAGCTGGCGAAAAGCCAATCCCGTGCTGCGCAAACTTTGCGGCATTATTTAAGACGCTGTGTTTAGTTACTTGCCAGCAGGCGACGTGCAGCCGTATTGCATGCCGCCATGCTGAAAACAGTGATTCCAGAAAACGAAAAAGGTGCCATTGGCACCTTTTTACGTTGATGGTGCTGATGTTTCAGTACCATCTCCAGCTCATTCCAACTTATTCCGGCTTATTTCATCGACTGATTGGCGTAGATAATCCAGTAGCGCGCCAGGTCTGCCGTGCCATCGCTGCCACGTACTGTTTTCAATAGCTTGATTGCAGCAGATTTCTTGCCAGCCTGAATGTAAGCCACGCCCAGATGCAATTTGGCGTCGTCTTCATGCTTCAGGCTGTCTTTAGCAATGCCCTCTTCCATCATGCTCAGGCCCTTGTCAAACTTGCCTGCAGCCACATAGTTGTAGCCAAGGTTGACCAAGCCCAGGCCATCTTTGGCTTTCTTGGCGTCTTCTTCATTGGCTGCGATGGTCTTGTTGGCATCATCTTGCGCCTTGGTTGCCATGTCACGCAAACGCTTGTGACGATCAGCATCCTTACCCTCACCCAGGACCCCCGCCTTGTAGCCAGCATCGATCATCTTTGTTGCTTCTGCCGGGAAACCAGCCTGGATAGCAAACAAAGACATATCCATGTAATCAGCGGTCTTGGTGATCTGACCCAGGGCCAGTTTCAAGCGCATCAAATCCAGTTTCAGACGCTCGGAATAGCCAGGTTGTTTCTGCATATTATTCAGCAGATTGACCCAGTATTCTTTTTTGCCATGGAAAGACACCATTTTTTCCAGCGCGCTGGAATAAGTGGCCATGTCCTTGCTCTTCAATGCATCATTGGCCAAGTATTCCAGATTGGTCAGGCTTGGTGTACGACCGGCTTTTTCATCCGCTGCCAGCTCTGCCCTGATTTCTTTCATGGCCTTGGCACTGTCACCACTTTGTGACATCGCCTGGATCAGGTAAGGACGCAGGGAAGAATCGGTACCACCATCGGCATAATAGCGGTTATACCATTGCGCCGCTTTTGAATAGTTACCTGCCTTGAAGTAGGCATTCGCCAGCACCTGTATCATCTGCAACTGCTCTCTGCCTGCTAATTTATTGGCAGAAACAATCGTTTCAGCAGAACGGATGACAGCATCATTGTCGCCAGCAGCAGAGGCGATCGACAGGCGCATGCGCTCTATCGTGAAATTTTCACTGACTGACTTCCCGCCAACGCCGTCCGCTTCGTGAATCTTGGACAAGGCATCCTTGTATTTCTTCGCTTTATACAGCTCACCAGCCGCCTGGACGATACGACCAATTTCAGGGCGCATGGATTCCTGCGCAAAGGCTTGGTTTGCTGCAATATTAGTTAATTCCGGAGCGGCGGCAAAGCCAATAGCTGCAATCAATACAGCAATACGAGACAAGCGAAGTTGCTTCATATGTTGATCTCTCAATCAATAAATTTAATAAACTTTAGGACTGCAGCTTCAGAAATACCCTAGGCTCAACCCGTGAATATGAAAAATGGCAGGGAAGCCCCCTGCCAATTTTCTATCATACCTTAAGAACTCAGCATTGATGCGCCGAAATCGTCTTGAAATGAATATTTGTCATTTCAAGAATTGTTCATTGCCGACCATACCGATCTTGGTCACACCCAGACGCTGTGCTGCTGCCATCACTGCAGCGACCGATTTGTACGGTACCACAGCTACTGGACGCAAATGCACTTCTGGCTGGTCTGGTGATGTCGCCACTGCATGCAGCTTGCCTTCCAGTTCAGTCTGGTTGACTGCCACACCATCCCACAACACCGTACCATCGAAATCCACATCGATATTGACAACGATAGGTTCTTTCAATTGTGGCGGCGGCGTGCCTGTCGGCATGTTCAGATTGATCGCGTGGTTCTGAATAGGAATGGTAATAATCAACATAATGATCAATACCAGCATGACGTCAATCAATGGCGTCATGTTCATTTCTATCATTACTTCCGGATCGGCTGAAGCACCGCCGGAACCTAATTGCATACCCATAATGCTTCCTTTACGAATCACTTATTCACATCACGAATGATTCGGAATCTGAATAAAAATCAAAATCAAGACCTAACATCTTTACCACAGAGACACAGAATCACAGAGAAACAACAAGAGACTTAACACTAGTCACTTTTCTGCTTTCCGGCCTTCGTAAGAATTTCTCTGTGACTCTGTGTTGAAAGGTCTCAGGTCTTTATCAAATTGCGCTTAGTCCCGTGAAGGCGGTTCGATCACGAAGCCTACCTTGGCGATACCTGCCCGCTGTGCTGTCAAGATACTCTTGCCAATAAATTCATAGCGGGTGTTTTGA
>NZ_JBMPOR010000047.1:0-14608 GCF_049340265.1 Undibacterium sp. Di26W | reverse complement strand
ATATTGTGGGCTTTTACAACAACGTTCGCTTGCATTCTGCCCTGGGCAATCTGCCACCCAGTGTCTATGAGCAAAAAATGGCAGAAAAAGAACCTATCCCAGTGTCCGAAAATACTTGACCACTACATCCACAGGCAACTTTTAGCAGAGGCAAGACTCAAAAGATTTTCTCTGTGCCCCTCTGTGATAACTCTGTGTCTCTGTGTTGAGCTTTCCGGTCTTTAATTTTCCCTCACCCTGTCACCCAAATCCCACCCAGCCGCGTTATGTCTTAATCATCTGGCATAGTTGGTAATCAAGTGGTAACACCTCTAACAGGCTGGCAAGTTAAAATGCTGCTTATGCAGCGATTTGCTGGAATTGCAAGAAAGACACATCATGGCTAAAAAAAATGAACTAGACCCGGAAACCGAGGCGCTGATTGCCTGGTGTACGGAAGTGGAAGGTTTTCTGGTTGCCGGTGGTGCCACTGTGCATCAGGCGCAAGATCACATAGAAGAACAGATCGAATGGTTCACCGACTTATTCTTTGATGGCCTCAGCCCGGAAGAAGCCGCCAAAGAAGCATTGGCCTGATACCGACATGCTGGCTTGCTGCCGCTATCCGCGTGGTCCCCGCCCCCCCGTACTCCTAATGCTGTAAATGAAACAAAAAAAAAGAAATCAAGATGATCCACCGCTTTGTATTAATACCTGTCGTACTGTCCCTGACCCTACTGAGTGCCTGTACCAGCACCGGCAAACATGCTGGTATCCAGCATGAAGAATTTGGTGCCACTGGCGTATTTACCCGCAGCTTTCCCGGTAGCGAAAAAACTGCCTGCGAATCAGCCCGCCGTGCCCTGCTGAGCCAGGGTTATGTCATCAGCGACTGGAAACCTTCTGTCCTCAAGGGCCGCAGAAAATACCAGCCGGATGCGGACGTGCATGCAGAGATCGAATTCAATGTCGTCTGCGTGGCGGACAGCAAGGGCAGCAATAGCACTACTGTATTTGCGAATGCCATACGCGACCGTTACTCTTTAAAGAAAAGCAATACCTCGGCCAGTATCGGTGTCAGCGCCATCGGTTCGGTATCGCTGCCCTTTGGCTCTACTGATGATGCCCTGGTCAAGGTCGCCAGCGAAACCATACCTACGGGCCAATTCTATGAACAATTCTTTGAACTGTTAGAACGTTACCTCGACAGCGTGCCTTACATGCCAGACACTGAAGAAGACAAGAAAACCGTCACGGCACCTGCATCCACGCCCGCAACCCAGGCTGCCACGCCGGTGACAACACCGGAAACAGTGGTCAAACAATCCGATGATTAATTTGATAACTAATGTGACGATTAAGGGTCAGGACGGATGAAACCCATGCAAGCTGATGATCTGCAACGCCTGTTGAGTTTCAAGATGCCCTATGGCAAATACAAGGACACCGTCATTGCCGACTTGCCCGGCCATTATCTGGGCTGGTTTGCGCGCGAAGGTTTCCCCAAGGGGGAGATAGGCCGCCTGCTGGAATTGATGTACGAGATCGACCACAATAATCTGGGCGAATTGCTGGTGCCACTACGGAAGAAAAGCTGAATTGCTATTCATGCCCGTCACAGGCGCAGAACGACAAAAGGCAGACATGTTCAACATGCCTGCCTTTTTTATATCCAGCAAAAACTTGGTTTGCTTGGTTTGCTAAGTTTGCTTAGTTGGTTTTGGTAACGTCTTTGCTTTGACGCTTGCCGGCAGCAGTTGCTGGCAGGTATTTCATCGGATCATTGACGCCTGCTGCATAGGCAGTCACCACGCTGCGCTGCCTGAGGCAGGAAGCACTCAATACGGTCGCATCAGGTGCAGAATTGCTGCAGACCTGCAAATCCTTGACGGTATCCAGAGGGATACCGGCAGCCGCCGCTACGGAAACGATGGATTGTGGATTGGCGCCGCTGGCAACCAGGCTGTCTACAGTTGCCTGCAGGTTGGAGCTGCTGGTCAAGGCAGTGAAAATGCCATCGACAGTAGTGTCCACGCCTTCAGCGTAAGCGACTGACAAACCACCGGCCAAAGCCAGACCAATAATTGTGTTCTTAAGCATTTGTTTCATAGGATCCCCCAACATGTCGACAAACCATTTTGTCTTCTGCGACCAATTCTAAATAAGAGCAAATCAAATTGAAAGCAGATATTTGTAACCCGGAAAGTATTTTTTAGCGAAATTTGTTAAATGATTTACGAAAATTTCCACACGGAAATAATTAACCATGGAAACTTGTCTCCCCGTCCAGTTTCTGCCTGATCAAGGCACCTGCACCTGTTGCACCTGATTTCTTTGTGCTGCCAGTGCGTTCAACTGCTCAATCACGGGCAGGTCTTTTTCCATCGCTTTTGCCGGCGGTATCACCAGGGTCGTGACTTGCCGGAAAGCTGCCTGTGGCAAATCACGCAGGCGCAGTTTTTCCATGCGGGTTTTTTCCAGCGGGTCGGTTGCGGCTTCATACAGTATCACTTCATGATCGAGTGGATAGCTGCGGCTCAGTTTATCCACCACGATCTGCAAGTGCGCTGGTTCGGTGTCAAAACGCTTCAGGCTCAGATCACCGGCGATGCCTATCTGCCATAAAATCAGCAGCGCCGACGGGTCTATCTGTTTTTGATAAATCATGAACTGCGTGCTTTCCATGGATTGCATGCCATTGTTGGCGGGGTCTATGCCCAGGTCTGCTACCAGACAATCCAGTGCTGAAATGCCGGGTTCCATATGTGCTTCAAAGCCTTCCGCCCGTGCCTCGGCGATTGCCATATGCGAGATACAGGCAAAAATGCCAGGGTGTCCATAAAAAGCGGCGCACACTTTCTTGCCCGCCCTGACTTCTTTCAAGATGGTGTCGGCCATGCGGCGATAGGTGTCGCGGCGGGTCTTGCCGTCCACTTTGGTGTCGTCGTAATGATCGTTGAGACAGACATATTCCTTGGCCACACCTTGCAACCATTTGCGGGCGAAGACATTTGGTATGGCGGCAATCACGATATCGAAAGTTTCAATATAGCTTTGCGCGATGGGCGTTAATTGCCCTCCCATACGCATGCCGGTACCCACACAGACCAGTGAACCTTGAGTTTGATTTGTCATAGACTTTAACTTTGTGCATCGCCACATAGGGATTGAACTACCATGAGCAAAGCAAGCAGCTTCTGCCTCGCTCATTTTTTTGACTATTTTCTTTGCAGCTTTTCTTCAGTGAAAGAAAACAACAGAACTGTCATCAGGCAGCAACGGCCTCTTCCTCAAAACGCATCCTGCTACCAAAGGAATTCCTGTCGTATCCAATAAATCGAAATCCTTGAACGGGATATCCAGGAAAGCAGAAATCTCTTTTCTGTCCTGCTTCAACAAAACCGCTTGCTCATCAACCGATAAACCAACATCACAGGTCGCCTGTTGCGGCTTCCTTTTGTAAGCATGTATCAGAGCCGCATTTATTTGCATCTGAAGCATACAAAAAATCCAGGCGCCAGGACTACTATTTTCCGTGCCGGACAAAGCATGTGGCGACATCGTCAGCAAGAATTCTATACCACTTTTTCAAACAGCAAATCGCCTATTTTTTACAATTTTTAACGTTTGATATTGCGGATAACTATCGATACACCGTCACGCAGTTACGCCCTTCTGCCTTGGAATTGTACAAAGCCTTGTCTGCCGCTTCCAGTGTGGACTCAAAGCTTGATAAGCCGTTACTGTCTACTGTGGCAATACCAAAACTGGCCGACAGCGGGAAACGATAACCGCTGGGTTCGGTATCTATCATGGCGATAGCCATGCGACAACGTTCTGCCAGTTGCAAGGCAGATGACTGATTGGAATCGGGCATGCAGATACCAAACTCTTCACCACCCAGACGCCCGAACAAATCTTCTTTGCGCAAATGGGTCTTGATGGTTTCGCATACATTCTTCAGCACCCAGTCGCCGGTGGCGTGGCCAAAAGAATCATTAATATTCTTGAACAAATCCATATCAAACAAAATGATGCTCATGCTGCCGGTACGCATTTTGAAGGCCTCATTCGATGAGGTCATGAAATGCATGCGATTGGCAGCCTGGGTCAAGCCATCTGTCTGCGAGAATTCACGGAACTGGTTTTTCTGTTGCAGGGTCTTGATCAACCACAAAATCATCAACACCATGATGATGACGACGAGGATGATGACCAGCCATAAATTCTGGTTACTTTTCTTTTCCAGCTCACGCTCAACGGCGAGAATTTTATTTTTCTGTTCCAGCAGGCTCAATTGATTGGCTTTATCCTGGGTATCAAATTTAACGCGCTGGAAAGCCAGGTTTTTATGCAACTGGTCATCCAGAACACGGTTTTTCAATGCCAGTGCCGTTTCAAAATATTCCAGTGAACCGGCAAATTGCCCCTGTGCACGCTTGATGCTGGCCATGGTCTCGGCGGTTTTTTCCATGATCTGAACGGCACTGCCAGATTTGGCATGCTGGTAGGCTTGCAGGCCATAACGTTCGGCCTGTTCCAGGTTATCGGTATGCAGAAAGGCGCGAGCCATTGCTTCTTCCAGCATGGTCAGGTAATCCGAACTTTGGGTGGTTTTGGAAAATTCGGTCAACAAGGCCAGACCGGCACCTTTACCCTGTTGATAATTGCCAGAATCAATCAGGTCTATGCAGGCCAGCGTCTGCAACAAAAGCGCGAAAAAATTTCGCCCCTGGGATTCACAAATTGAAATGGCTTCTGGCAAAAGTGATCTTGCTTTTTGTCGCTCACCTTTCAGGAAGTTGATTTCCACCAGGTCCCCCATGCCTACGCACCTTGAGCTACTTTTGTCGAGATCAACATCCAATGCCAACATGCGGTCGGCATAGACCAGTGCCTCGTCATAGGCGCGCAGGGAATTAAGCAAGGTAATCGCTGCCTGCAGTGTGTCCACCTTGGCAATCTGATTCGTTAATTTTGGCAGCAGGATGATGCTTTCATTGATGGCCACCAATGCTTTTTCATACTCACCCAGGCTGGTATAACCAGAAGATAACTGATATAAAAAACGCACGCGAAAATCGGGGTCTTTGACAAAACTCAAACGTGATTCGACCAGTTCGACACGTTCTTTATGGCGACCTTTGTAGCCATACGCGGAAGCAGAAAGCAAGTAAAAGCGGTTTCTTTGTGCTTCGCTAAACGTTGGTTCCAGTTCGTTTAAACGGCTGATCGTGGTGGATACGACATCGGGCGCATTTCTGATTTCCTGCGCCAATTGGGTCAGCATTCCATCCACGCTATCAGATTCGCGTGCAGCAGCTGGCACACTTGCGCATAGTCCGGTAACAAGCAAGATGGCCGTGAAAAATTTTAACTTCAAGCCTGAAATCATCGCTTATACCGGAGAATTGTTTCAACTACGTTATTAATATTCAATCGAATCAAGAGCTGGAAGGTCGTCAGAAGAAATCCCCAGCAATCCGGCAACTGCCTCTTTGTCACCAGCGATAACGGCAGCTTGCTCTTCACTCGTCAGACCAAAACTGCCCATGGCAGCGGCTGGATCACTTCTGTGCGCTGCAAGTGCAGCACTATCTTTATCCAGCGTATTCAAGTACTCAAGCAGCTTAGACATGTTGATTCACCTTCCATTTAACTTCGTGGGTTAAGAAACGAGGGTAATGCTGATGAAGATTCTATTATGATTCTGTAAAAGTTGTAACAAATTTCAAGCATTTATGCCGTCAGACGCAACACGGGGTAACGGCACCATTCTGGTTCATGGAAGCGCTGGCAAGCCTGGAAAATAAAATCCAGCACGGCTTGTTGGTTGTCAAGCAAGCCAGGGTTGGCCAATTTCCATTGCTCAAACGCCTGTTTTACCGCAGGCTCGGTGGCAAGAATCTCACTGGCAGTGTCTTCAAACACATAGTCGGAATAGGCTTCCTTTTTTTCCAGCACGCTATTGAAAAAACCCCAACGGAAGAAGCTGTCATGCGCCTGAGGCTCCAGGGTTTCGACGATGTAACGGGCTTTATCCTGATCCAGCGGCACCACATAATCACCGGCATGCGCTGCCACGTTGCACGTCACCGCCTGCAATTTCACCTCATCATGAAACAGGTGGCCTTCATACGCATGCGGGCGTGATGTAACGGAAAGTATCTGATACACCTCGGCCTGCAGGCTGCTGTCTTGTTCCAGCCTATGCATCTGCACACCATTCCATTGCAGGCGCTCGATCACGGCACGCCAGGCTTGCGGTATCAGGTAAGCTTTTGCCTGTTGCACGCTGATGTCGGCAATGAAGCGATCATAATAAGCAATCGGCTTTTCCCACGGCTGGCTGCGGTCATACGCCAGGCGCTGGTAGTTGCCTAATATACTGGGGATATATACGGCCTTATAACCCTTGAATAAAAACTGTGACTGCCGGCTGTGATCTGCTGCCCAGTGCACAGCCACCTGTTGTGACTCACTGGCTGCCTGACGTGCCCTGGCGCGCAAATTTTGTATCTGCGCAGCATGGGCGACGGTGAAGGCCAATACGCTTTCCACCAGCGCCCGCATGGATGCATAGCGGTCGGCAAAAGGTTTCAGCATATGGGTTTCGGGCATGAAACCAATGGTGTGATGCAGGGCAGCATAGCCGGTGGAAAAACGTGGCGTTTCCAGAAAATCTTCTATGCCGTGATCTGGACTGTCCTGGACCGGATTCACATACGGGCAGGTGGGCCAGCCACGCTGTTGCATGTCGGCATAAATGGCTGGCAACATGGTATCGCGCAAGAATGGTCCCAGCCCATAGCCCAGCTTGTCGGCCTGGGTTTGTATCAGGGTCATGGTGTAATGATAATCTGCACCATTCGAGGTATGGGTATCGACCATGACATCCGGGCTCCATTCGCTGAAGAAGCGGTTGAATACCTGGGCATTTTCGCTATCGCATTTGATGAAGTCGCGGTTCAGATCCAGGTGCTGGCTATTGCCACGAAAACCGAATTGTTCTGGCCCATCCTGGTTCACGCGCGAGGTTTTCTGGCGGTTCACACTGCCATCGACGTTATATACAGGGACAAACAAAAAGACGGTTTGCCCCAATGCCGCCAGACGTTCAGGCTGCGTGCAGAAATCACGCACCAGAGCCATGCAGGCATCAATGCCTTCCGGCTCGCCCGGATGGATGCCATTGTTATTGAAAAAAACAGGACGCTGTTCTTGCCGGATGCGGTCACGGTCAAACACGCCATCGGCAGTCACCACGCCAGCATGAATCGGGCGGCCGCCGTCGGATACACCAATTTGCGAAAACTGCAGCACGGCAGGAAACTGCGCCGCCAGGTGTTGATAAAACGCGATGCAGTCTTGCCAGCTGGTGGTCTGGTTTTGGTTGCCGGCTTCATACGGTGTAATGAAACTGGCAGGACTGTTGGCATTCACTGATTGAGATGACATAAGCGGGGCAAACTCTGAAAGAGTTGATGAATAGTTGATGGCCAGATTTTATCTCACAAGTAGCCTTGCTGGCGTGGCATACTCATGTTGGATTGAAACATTTTGCATCGCGTATGCTGCATCAAATACCGTGCATCAAATACTGTGCATCAATTAATAAATTGCGGGAGACCTCATCTTGACCGACGCCGACATTCTGGCCTTGCGCCTGAGCTGCCACACCACACTTCCCGGCCATCAGTACCAAACCCCGGCCCAGACTTTTGCCCGCATGGCAGCCTGGTGCGAGCAACATCAGGTCCAGCATGACAGCTATGGCGAAGGTGAACTAGTACAGGCATTTGAACAAAAAGTCGCCACATTGCTGGGCATGGAAGCCGGCTTGTTCTGCATGACCGGTACCATGACCCAGGCCACTGCCTTGCGACTGGCCTGCGAAGAAAGAGGCAGCGATCTGGTCGCCCTGCATGCCAGCTCACATATCCTGGTACATGAAAAAAGCAATTACCAGTTGCTACAGCATTTCAATGCACTGCAGATCGGCAACCCGCACCGCCCCTGGTTACTGAAAGACTTGCAAGCCGTGCCGGAAAAACTGGCAGCGGCACAATATGAATTGCCGATGCGAGAAATCGGCGGACAATTGCCGCCGTGGGAAGAACTGGAAGCCATCAAATCCTGGTGTCTTGAAAACGACATCCACCTGCATATGGATGGTGCCCGTCTGTGGGAAGCCGCCGCCGGATACGGGCGCAGCCTGGCCGATGTCGCACGTGGATTTGAAACTGCCTATGTCTCGTTCTACAAAGGTATAGGCGGACTGGGCGGTGCCATGTTACTGGGCAAGGCAGAATTCATCGCCAGGGCAAAAGTGTGGATGCACAGGCAAGGCGGCAGTATCTTCCGGCGCAGCCCTTATGTGGTGTCGGCAGCCATGCAGTTTGATGACAGGCTGGCCGCCCTACCCGCCTGCTTTGCCCGCACGCAATGGCTGTTTGAAACCTTGCGCGATTACCCCTCACTCAAGACCAATCCGGCCCTGCCACAATGCAATATGCTGCATCTGTATCTGCCCGTTGACCGGGAAACCGCCATCACCATCCGCAACCGCATCGCGCAAGAACACGGAATATGGTTATTCAATAATGCCGTCCACACGGCCCTGCCAGGACAATGCATGTTTGAATGGTATGTGGGTGACAATTTACTGGCGATGGACGATGCCACAGTCCGACACGCATTGAGTTTGCTGGTAATGAATTGATAACTGCCACATTGATAACTGCTACATTGACAACTGGCACATTGACAACTACAGATTAAGGCCTGGTTGCTATGTTAGTTATCGCACATACAGGTCATTAATTCTTCATTAATCTTCTATACATTATTTCATGTTTTCTTAATAAACATGAATGAGCATCGGGTCAAAACTGCCTGTTTACACTCTCAAATGTGAAGGAAGAAAAATGGTAAATTTAATCAATCTGAAATCAGACAAGTTCAAGTACGATCCCAATCATTTATTTGATGCTTTGATAAAACGTCTGCATTTAAAAAACGACGCGGCCTTGTCCCGCCTATTGGAAGTGGCACCACCGGTGATCAGCAAAATCCGTCATCACCGCCTGCCTATCGGGGCATCGCTGATGATCAGCATGCATGAAATCAGCGGCCTCAGCATCAAGGACTTGCGCGCCCTGATGGGCGACAAGAGAGAAAACTTCCGGATTACTGATACGCAACTGAAACCGATACTTGCAAATCAATCATTGGCCAACACGGAACGTACCTCATCCGCGAATACGGAACGTACTTCATCAGCCAACACAGAACATGTTTCAGCAACGAATACAAAACGCACTGTCAGTCATCAATATTGACGGTCCTGGCGTAGGGCTGCACTCTGCTTGCAACACGACACTAGCGTTTTGGAAAAACCAGCGTCAGCCGCGCGCCAGGAAATTCGCTGCGGGCCTCGCCATTGCCTATTTCGACGTGGCCGCCGTGCAGTTCGATAATGGTCTTGATGATGACCGAGCCCAGCCCGAGGGAAATGCCGGATTGCCTGCTGGGTAAGCCGGCAAACATCAGCCGTGTATCGCGCCTTTGTCCGAAGCGCGAAATACCGTCTGTAGAGATGCCGGGGCCATCGTCTTCCACCACCAGTTCCAGCGTGTCGGCGACAGTCTGCAGCCGTATGCGTACCCTGCTTTGTGCATACCGGGCGGCATTGTCAAACACATTGCGCAAAAGCCGGGATATAAGATAGGTATCGCCATTGATATAGCCAGCCTGTGCGCAGTTGGCATCGATCTGCAATTCAAAAGCGATGGCTGCTTCAGTCTGCTGCTGGGTATGCACTGCATGCCCGGTTTCGGCTTTCAGCAAGTCGCACAGATCCAGGCTGGCGGCCTGGTTACGGTAACGCGGTTCATCAATATTGGCGATAAAGAACAGATCATCAATCAGGCGGGTAAAATAATCCAGCTCGCTGGTGACGACGTTGAAAAATTCCTGCCGCTCCTGCTGTTCCATGTCATCGCCATGCACGGTCAGGGTATCAATCGCCGTGCGCAGACTGGTCAGCGGGGTGCGCAAATCATGCCCCAGTTCCTGCAATAATTCACGCCGCGTTTTTTCGATTGCCTGCAATTGCATCACCAGGCGCTGTATTTCATCGGCCATGACATTAAAGTGCTGCATCAAGCCACCGATAGCATCCAGCCGGCCAGATGTAAACCGCGCCGTCAAATCGCCTGCTTCCATGCTTTGGATAACCTGTCGTGCTTCGGCAGAACGGCCACGCAGATACAGGGTCAACAATAACAGCCCCAACAAAATGGCGGCGACCAGGGTCAGTACAAACAAGATGACCATGGTCTGGAAAGCACCCCGGGCTGGGGTACCAGGATTGTGAATCAACAGATAAACCGGCTCCGATGCCTGCAGACGTACGACTGCAGAAGCCGCATTACCCGAAAAAAAACGCCCGCGCGCCGTTACTTCATGAATGGCATCCGGCTTTTTACGTTCCAGCAAACTGGTGGGTGGTTTTTCCCCGGCGACGCTGCTGGCCAGCACCTGATTATCCGCATTGACTACCCACATTTCCAGCTGGATGGCCGGTGATTCGCTGCGATACGTCTGCACCCTGCGCAAGCCCTCGGCATAGTCGTGGCCTTCGACGATACGGGCGATGAACAGGTACATGCTGCGCTGTACTTCATCACCGGGCCGGGTTGTCACTTCCCTGATCATCCACAAATAAACCTGGCTCAACACCACGGAGAAAAATAGGCTGATCACCAAAAAACGTAACCACAGGGGACGACTCATGCAGACTCCAGTTTATAACCTACGCCATAAATGGCGACGATACGCTCGACGGCACCAGCATCTTTCAATTTGCGACGCAAATGACTGAGGTGCGAATCGATAGTGCGGTCGTAAATGATATTGCTGTCTTCAAACTGATCCAGTATCTGTTGACGCGTAATGGCATCACCGTTGGCACGCACCAGCAACATCAGTACATCATATTCTTTCTTGCCAAGTTGCAGTGACGTACCGGCAGCATGCGCGGTACGACGCTGAATATCCATCTGGATGGTGCCAAAGCAAATCACTGTGCGGCTTGCAGTATCTGACGGGCGACGCGTCAACAAGCGGCGCATGCGGGCGCTGACTTCACGCAAGCCACAGGGCTTGCGTATGTAATCATCCGCCCCGCCCTCTATGCTGGCGACCACAGCACTTTCATCAGACCGCGCTGACAACATCAGTATGGGTGTATCAGGATGCAGTTCACGCAATTGGCGACACAAGACGATGCCGTCACCATCGGGCAGGCCGACATCCAACAGTATCAATTCAAATGCCTGCTGTTGCAGAAACTGCATGGCCGCAGCGATGCTGGCCGCATGACTGAGTACAAAACCCTCATAACGCAAACCCATGCTCAAGGTACGGGCGATCATGGGATCGTCTTCGACAAACAGGACTTGGGTCGCAGGATTCATGGGCGTTGAAACAAGTAGTAACAAAGAATTTACCTTCATTTTGCCATAGTGCTGATTACGGTGACTGCTTCCATCAAAATTACAGAATTGCTGATTACAGTAGCTACAAGATTTCACCCACGCTTTTGTTTCTACTGGAGATGACCATGACCTACCCTTCTTTTTCTTCCGTGCTGACCGTCGCTGCCATGGCGACTGCCAGCAGCCTGCTGAGCGCCTGCGGCGGCGGATCTGGCAGTAGCAACACCGCTGCACCACCTGCACCACCTGCAGCAGCGGGTACAACGGGCACCACCGGCAATACCGGCACAACAAGCACAACTGGTACGACTGGTGCGACAGGTGGCACCACCAGCGTCAGCCCCCACATTGCTGCCGCGATTGCTGCCGCCAAAACGGCTGCCAGCACAGATCCGCTGTGCAGCGTTGACAAGCTCGGTGATTTTTACTGGGAAATCGGCAATGCGACGGATAGCACGCCAGTGGCATCCGGCTCGCAAGGTGCTGGCAGTGTCACGGCAACGACGTATTTCAATATCGCGTCTGCATCAAAGTGGATATTTGGTGCCTATGTGCTGGAAAAGAAAGGCATAGATCAGGTACATAGCAATACCTCACTCAGCAATGGCCTGCGTTTTATGTCTGGCTATACCGGCCTGGATGATGACGCTTGCGTAGGCAAAATAACGATCAATGGCTGCTTTATCGCCGGTATGGATCGCACCAGCGGCAAGACCAGCCAGCCTGATCCCACTACCGTCAATCTGTTTGATTATGACGGTGGACATGACCAGAAACTGGCCAGCGTTGATATGGGCCTGGGTAATTTTACTGCCGCCCAGCTCGATACGGAATACCAAAACACCATGGGACTCAGCAAGGGTTTCAACATGGCACCGCTAGACCCGCTGATGGCTGGTGGCATGATGGGCAGCGCCACTGACTACGCCCTTTTTCTGAAAAAAATCATGAAACAGGAATTGGAAATCGGTCGCTACCTGGGTGACCAGGCCGTATGTACACTGCCATCAGCCTGCCCCGGCAAAGTGGCGTATTCACCCATCCTGGTGCTGAACGAACCCTGGACGTATTCCTATAACCACTGGGTAGAATCCGAACAGGGAAAGGGCAGTATCGATGCCTATTCCAGCCCTGGTAAATGGGGTTTCTACCCCTGGGTTTCGCCTGACAGAAAATACTACGGCATCGTGTCGCGCCACAACAAGAACACCGGTGCCTATGCCGCCTCAGTCAAATGCGGGCGGCAGATACGCAAGGCGTTCATGAATGCGCTTTAGGTCTTGCTGTTTGATCAGCATAGTCCGGTCAGATCATGTCAGGGCAAAAAATCAACCCAGGCTATCAGGTATCGCCTGTTGTTGATTTACTTGCGACGCAAAGTTGCCAGCACGGTCTTGTCGAGTTTCGCTGCCACACCGACACTGCGCCCGGCCAGATTGGGAATACTGAAATGGAGGGCGCTGCCAAATAGCTGGGCGCATTCAGACAGGCTGAGTCCATAATCCTGTTGCAGCCACTGCACCATGCCGTTGGTGGCGACCCGCAGGGCATCGTCCAGTGAACCGGCCTGCCCCAGCACCATGATCTGCGTGGGTGACTCTACCCTGGGTGTCGCGACTGATTTGCCTTTGATGACCTCGACGCTAAATTCCACGTCCATCGAGGTTTCCAGCGCATATTGTGAGGTCTCGCCATCGCCTTGCAAGGCATGGGCATCGCCCAGGTACAGCAGGGCCCCTGGCTGCTGCACCGGCAGGTAGACGGTATTGCCTTCAACCACTTCATTAAAATCCATATTGCCGCCAAAACGGCCGGTGTCGCCGGTAGAAATGGGTGGTGAACCATCGCCAGGTGCCACTGCCAGGCCACCCAGCATGGGCCGGACCGGCAGGCTCAGCATACGCAAGCCTTCGGTCGGCTGTTCCGGGCTGGCGAGACCACGTTGACGATCCAGCTTCCAGCGCACCGGCTTGCCCAGATTGCTGGCTTTGGCTGCCAAGCCAGGCCCCATTGCCCTGCCGACGATGCTGTCCAGGCTGTCGGCATAATCACGGTTCAGGCGCAGGCGTTTCAGATGGATTACCAGGGTATCGCCCGGCTCGGCCGTGGCCACATAAAATGGACCAGTCTGCGGGTTGCCATACAAAGCTTTGGTGACACCATGTTCATCGACGCCGCCAGAATCGATGGTCTTGGTGCGTACCGAATCACCAGGCCAAACCGTCAGCACCGGCAAGCGATGGGGGCTGAATTCATTCGAATAGTCTGTTGGCTGGAAGTCATAGACGCGCGCCGGCCCCGCAGGGCGCTCAGGCAGCCGGCGGGCACTGAAAGTATGGCTGGCCCTGGCCTGTGGATTGTTCGTATCGGGAAAGTCTGCCACACCCTGCATCGCATCCTGGGCAGCCGTGCCGCTGTAGGTGTAGCTGGCTTTATCCTTGTCCGTCACACTAAAGCTAATACTGCCCGCACTGCGGGTGCCGGTCAGGCTGTCACCATCGAGTTGCCCGCTGATGGCATTGCCTGCCGCTTTCAGGGTCATGGCCTGGTAAGAGCGATTGCCCCAGCGATCTAGCTGCAATAACCATTGTTCTTCACCGGCCGCCAGCACAAAACCGGGGATCAGGGCTATCAACAGCATCGCTACTCTCAACATGGGTTTTCCTATCGCAAAAAGAATATGCAGGGCATTCTATATGTATAAGAACGTGTTGACGATCTTATGAAAAAAAATATGCCAATGACATAAGTCGCGAGAAATTTGCAGAGATAGAACCGTTACTACACAGCATGCGCCGACGTACCAAACTCACAAGAGATACTGGGTGAGGTGGTAACAGTACAGATCGTCGAATGCGGCTTTGCCTGGCTGGATTATGGAAGAACTGCGAGCGTTGGCTAAACACGCGCTTGCAATTCATTCCTCTGGCTTTCTTAGAACCTGTTCGAGATCTTTTTTGATCACCCCCGCCGCAATAGCAGAGCGAGGAATGCCAAATTAACGAATTGCAAGCTGGTATTCAATTGTCGCTCACAGTTTTTCCAAAGGCGATGGCATTTCTCAAGCCAGGCAAAAGAGCGTTCCACCACCCACCGCTGGGGCATGACACTAAAGGTGTGGAGTTCAT
>NZ_JBMPOR010000046.1:0-15102 GCF_049340265.1 Undibacterium sp. Di26W | reverse complement strand
TATTGTGGGCTTTTACAACAACGTTCGCTTGCATTCTGCCCTGGGCAATCTGCCACCCAGTGTCTATGAGCAAAAAATGGCAGAAAAAGAACCTATCCCAGTGTCCGAAAATACTTGACCACTACACATAAGAAGCACCCATCAATCCGCAACTGATTCACTGCAACACGGCTTACTATTGCCAGGGAAGATAATGTCAAAACTTGTATTTATGCTCGTATCGCTGCTGTCTTCGTCTTCGCTCGTGCAGGCACAGGACAGCCCAAGGCTCATGGAGACTTTGGGCATCAGGATTGGCGATACGCCTGAACAAATCGAAAAAATTCTTGTTGCGCAGGGATATAAGGCAGGTAACCGTAGCGAGCATTTGCTTGGGCCGGATTTTCGTGGGCATCTAGCCTATATCATGTATTCAAAGGCAGCGACGGGTTTCGAAAAGGCCGGTGAAATTACGGTGGGATTCGGGCCACAATCAGGTACTGCGGTCGCAATCGCAAGGCGTGAAAATTTTTATAGAAATGTCTCTGCGAGCGAGCTAAAGAAAGCCCTGACTGAAAAATACGGGGTGCCAACTAGCGAGGCTTCGGGGGAGATGCGCTGGATATCGTATAGGCCTGGTGTCAATCCCAAATCAGCGTCGCTGGAGTCGTGCAAGGCGCGAGATAATATGCAGGTCAACTATGGCCAGGATCTGAGGCAATTCAAGGATTGCAAACAGTCTTTGTACGTCAGCCTGAGTGAATCGCCAAATAATGGTCTCGAATACAGAAAGATTGAAGTCGGCATGATCGATTTCAGCGTGTATTCCAGTGAATGGACTGCGATGAACGCCATGATCACGAAAAAGAATGCTGAAAACCTGGAAAAGAACAAAACAGCGCCTTTACCAAGGCTTTAAATGCTGTGTCTGACATGCAAAACGATGAGATGTTTCGGTATGCCATTGTGCGCAGTTTCATCTGAATCCTGCTTTAGGCACCGTGTTGTCGGCCGTCTTTTCCCATCCTTGTTGATGCGCTTTTTCTGCTCGTTTTTTCATGAGCTCCAGTATGGATTGATGAAAATCGGCCAATACCATTTTTCCCCATACATCGCCATAGGTTTTGAGTTGGGATTTGTTCACAAAACGTGTACTCAGACGTAGTTCGGTGCCGCCATCCTTGGCTGTCAGGTCATAGCCGCCATCGAGTACGCTGAAGTATTCGCCGCCCATTTCCACATGCCTGTCGAGCGCATCCCTGGGGATGCTGCCTGGTGCGATATGAAATTTGTAGTGCATGGCATATGGTTTTTGCCATGAGGTGATGATTTCTTCAAAGTGCACACCCTTTTCCCAGCGCGAGGTACGTACTGACCCCACGCCGCTGCCATTCATATTGGCTTCAATCGGCCTGGGTAAGCCTATCAGGTGTACGAATGAAAACCCCAGTTCACCCGGCGCAATGTTTTTGACCGTTGCCAACTGATCAAACACTTCTTCCGGTCTGGCCTGTATTTGTATGACAGAACTGACCACTTGTTCGCTTTGTGTGGGCGGCAAACTGGCTTCCATCGGGCCGAGCAAGAGCGGCAACAGAGCAAAGGAAGGCAGGCTCACTGTAGATGCCCTGAATCGATTATGTATCCAGCCAGCGATAAGACCACCGGTCATGGCGGCGATCAGAAATACCGGTAACACCAGTGCGATACAGATTAATCCCTCAAGCAGACATATGAACATCGCTATCAGAAAACATAACATGGCGGAAACTGACGCACGCAGTTGGGCCGGGATGGAGATGGGCGATTCTCCAGCGGCAATGACCACGGCAATGCCACCGATGCTGAAAGGCGTAACGATCAGGAAGGCGGTGGAGACGATTTGCAACCATTCATGCATGGCTTTGTATTCAAACCCGATGCGCAGTAACAGGCCGTAAGCAACACCGGCTAGCACGGCTCCTGCAATTCTGTATTGTAAATTTGATGTGGGTTCGAACATGAACTACCGATAATTGCACGCTAAATTGCGCGCAAATTGGTGTTTGTTACTTGCTATCAAGCGTCGCAGGTTTGTCATTGTAGGTTGTTAGCCTTTGATACTTGACGCCGGGAGGGAGCGGGGTATTGATGAAGTTATGGACCGCACGTTCGTTATCTGCTCGCAGTTCTCGTTGGGCGTGGCGCTGATTAAAAGCCTCATTCTGGGCTGCCAAATTGGTATCTTTACCCGTTTCTGTACCTGATCCAACCATTTTCTGGTCCGCACGTACCGACTTTTGTTTGACACTGGACTTTGCGCAGACATTGTCTGTGAAAGTCACGCGTCCATCGTTGTCTACGCATCTTTGTATCTGTGCAGATGCCATATTGCTCATTGCCAGCAGTATCGTGGCAGAGACAAGATGTACGTTCTTCATAAAGGCTTCCCTCAGGTTTTTAATTTGGTTTTTATTTTAGTAGCGCTGTCGACTTAAAAGCCAATCGTGGCTGCTTCAAGCATCTCACAAACGGAGTTGAAATTCAACCAAGGGATTCACACGATAATCTTTGCCTGAAGTATGGCTGTGTACTTAGAACTCATCTCATCCCTCTTGAGGCAATGAGTTCTATTAGGACTTACGCAAAACCGCCCCAGCTGCGTTGTAGCTCCTAGCCGTACTAAAGTACTGTCTTCGTCGCCACGTCTTGCTGGGCCAATTTTGCGTAAGTCCTATCTATTTATATACCAGCTTCATGACCAGAATAAAACTTGCCAGCACCAGAGTGATCATATTGGCGATGATGACCGGCAGTGCATGCAGCATCAAACCATAAATCAGCCACAGCATGATGCCAGTGACGAGGATGATGTACATGCCCAGAGACACACCTTCGGCACGTTTGCGACGCCAGGTCATCCAGGCTTGTGGAACAAAGGCGGTGGTGGTGAGAAAGGCGGCAAGATAACCGATGAGGTCGGAAGAAAAAGGGAAAATCATCATGGGTTTATTTCGACGGCGGCAAAAACTTGCCGGAATGAAAGACCAGTGGTGCCTGATGGTTAAATTCGCAATGCTCCACTTCGCCGACGAAAATGACATGATCACCTTCGGGATAGCGGCTGCGGTTATGGCATTCAAACCAGGCGGATGCACCGCTCAGTATCGGATGGCCAGTGCGCGACAATGTGTACTCCACGCCTTCAAAACGGTCGATTTTGCGGCTGGCGAATTGTTCGGCCAGCCAGGCTTGCTCACTCGATAAGACATTCACGACATAATGCGAATTGCCGGTGAATACCGGCATGCTGTTGGCGGCATTGCCCAGGCTCCAGAGTATCAGCGGTGGGTCCAGTGATACGGAATTGAAGGAACTGGCAGTCAGGCCAAGAAACGCCCCATTCGCCAGGCGAGTGGTAATGACAGTAACGCCAGTCGCAAATTGCGACAGGGCATCACGAAAATGGCGAGTATCAAATTCGCGTACTTGGGCGCGGGGAGAACGGGTGTGCATGAATTTCCGTGGTTTTTAATTAAACCCTGATTAAGTCTGGTGAATATGGCTAATCCGAGGTGATTTCAGACAAATACCATGTATTCCTTGCCCTAACAGCAGGTTTTGTTGTTCTGGCGCAGTATCTTAAGCAAAGTTTCCTTAACATTATCCCAGATTTCTTGTGTACGAAGCAGTCTTGCTGCGGATGAGCAAGAATACGGGAGCACTTCCCGCTCTTTGAACCTGTTTGCGATCTTACTGCGCGGGCGTGATCGGGGCTCATGCGCTGCTCAAAATGCTCATGTACTAATGTACATTCCGCTTTTTGCGCGGCTCTTCACCCCGCTGACGCTCGCTCGCTACAGATCGTAAACAGGTTCTTATTGGTCAAAATAGTGCTGCTGCTTGCTACTGCTGTTGGGTGGCGCTGACTGTGTTAAAATTGCACCCTTGTAAGATTCCAGATTTTGGCTTTAAGTAGTTGATTCCTTTGAATTTTTCGTTTTTACACTTTCCTGATCGAGGCACCTGCTTATGTTCATGCGCATGTCTGTTTTTCTGACTGTACGTCGTGGTTTGATGGCTCTGATGCTGGCAGGCGTTAGCCTGGGCAGCGTGGCACAAACGACGGGACAAGTAACGGATGAACGCAGCTTCCCGACTAATACCAAGCGTGGCGTGCTGAATATGTCGAAATATCCGGATGTGATCATGGATGGCAAGATCAGGTACACCGTACCGGCGACACGTTTTTACGATGCACAGAATATGCTGATATTGCCGACTTATCTGACCGGCAACTACATCATTGTCAATTACACCGATAACGATTTTGGTGAATTGCAAAAAATCTGGGTTTTGACGGCAGATGAGCGCAAGCGGGTATTGCCCAAGCCAGAAGTGTGGACGCCGATGCAGTTCAAGAGCAGCAATCAGTAGGACTTAGAACCTGTTACGATCTTACTGCGCGCGCGTGATCGGGGCTCATGCGCTGCTCAAAATGCTCATGTACTACAGTACATTCCGCTTTTTGCGCTGCGTTTTTTGTTACCCTCACTCCCGCTGACGCACGCTCGCTACAGATCGTAATCAGGTTCTTACGCAAAACTCGGCAATGTAGTGCCTTTTATACCTTGCTTGCTGAGCTTCAGTAAATTAGAAAATTATGCAAAAAAAAGTATTTATTAAAACCTTCGGTTGCCAGATGAACGAGTATGACTCGGACAAGATGGCAGATGTGCTGAATGCCAATGACGGCATGATCAAGACCGACAACCCTGACGATGCCGACGTGATCTTGCTGAATACTTGCAGCGTGCGCGAAAAAGCATCCGAAAAAGTGTTTTCTGATCTGGGTCGCCTGCGCGAATTGAAGCGTAAAAAACCTGATCTGCTGATCGGTGTAGGTGGCTGTGTTGCCTCGCAAGAAGGCGAAGCCATCATCAAGCGCGCACCGTATGTAGACGTGGTGTTTGGCCCGCAGACGCTGCACCGCCTGCCGCAACTGATCGATGCGCGCCGCAGTTCCGGTCGTTCACAAGTCGATATCAGCTTCCCTGAAATCGAAAAATTTGACCATATGCCACCGGCCAAGGTCGAAGGTGCAACAGCCTTTGTCTCCATCATGGAAGGGTGCAGCAAGTATTGCAGTTATTGCGTCGTGCCTTACACCCGTGGCGAAGAAGTCTCGCGCCCGTTCGACGATGTGCTGGCTGAAGTGGCAGGGTTGGCTGAACAGGGCGTCAAAGAAATTTCCCTGCTGGGACAAAATGTGAATGCCTATCGCGGTGTCATGGAAGATGGCGATATCGCTGACTTTGCCCTGTTGATTGAATATATTGCAGAATTTCCACAGATCGAACGTATACGCTTTGTCACCAGCCATCCTAAAGAATTTACCCAGCGCCTGATTGACTGTTATGCCAAGGTACCCAAGCTGGTCAATCATTTGTACCTGCCTGCCCAGCATGGTTCCGACCGCATTCTGTCGGCGATGAAGCGTGGTTATACTGCCATCGAATACAAATCCGTTTTACGCCGCCTGCGGCAAGTGCGTCCGGATATTGCGGTGTCGTCAGATTTTATCGTCGGCTTTCCTGGTGAAACGGATGAAGACTTTGATGCGCTGATGAAGCTCATCCATGACGTCGGTTTTGATAATAGTTTCAGTTTCATCTTCAGTCCGCGTCCTGGTACCCCTGCAGCAAACCTGACGGACGATACACCGGCTGAATTGAAATTGCGGCGCCTCCAGCATTTGCAGTCCGTGATTGATGCCAATACCAAAAAATACAGCAATGCCATGATAGGCACGGTGCAGCGTATCCTGGTTGAAGGCCCATCCGTCAAGGATGCGAATGAATTACAGGGCCGCACCGAAAATAATCGTGTCGTCAATTTCGCCGGTCCCAAAGAACTCATTGGTACGCTGGTCAATACCCGCATTACCGAATCCTATAACTATTCCTTACGTGGCGAATTAATCGAAGAGGCAGTGACAGCATAATGGCAAAGACACCCGTGCCGGTAGCACACTTCATTCCTCAACCCCTGGACAACACCCGTCTGGCGCATTTGTGTGGGCCACTGGATGAGAACCTGCGGCAGATCTCGTCAGCACTGGATGTGACAATTTTCCGGCGCGGTGAGAAATTTATTGTCAGTGGCCACAATGCCGAAAAAGCCATAGAAATTCTTGAACATTTCTATGGGCTGGCAAAAAAAATCATCAGCATCGACGAAGTGCAACTGGCATTGGTAGAACAGCGCGCCAGTAAAAATCTGAAAACCGGCAAGGCCGACAAAGCCGATAGCATTGCCGCAGATGAGGTCGCGATTGACGCGCCCTTGCCAGAAGATACCGATATTGAAAGCCCGATGCTGAAAACCCGGCGCAGTGATTTGCGCGGGCGCACGCCGCATCAAAACCATTACATCAAAGCCATACTCGAACACGACATCAGTTTTGGCATAGGCCCGGCGGGTACCGGCAAGACTTATCTGGCAGTGGCATGCGCGGTCGACGCGCTGGAACGTGATGCCGTCAAACGCATTGTGCTGACACGCCCAGCCGTTGAAGCCGGCGAGCGCCTGGGCTTCTTGCCGGGTGATCTGGCACAAAAAGTAGACCCGTATTTACGTCCCCTGTATGACGCCCTGTATGATTTGCTGGGTTTTGACCGCACGCAAAAAATGTTTGAAAAACAGGTCATCGAAATTGCACCGCTGGCGTATATGCGTGGTCGCACGCTGAACCATGCGTTCGTCATCCTGGATGAAGCGCAAAATACCACGGCAGAACAGATGAAAATGTTCCTGACACGCATAGGTTTTGGCAGCAAGGCTGTCATCACGGGTGATGCCACCCAGGTGGATTTGCAGCGCGGCCAAAAGAGTGGCCTGATCGATGCCTGCCAGGTGCTGGATGGCGTGCGCGGTATTGCCTTCACGCATTTCAGTAGTGTGGACGTGGTACGTCACCCGCTGGTGGCACGCATTGTCGACGCCTATGAATCTGCGAATGCCAATGCGACCGCCAACAGCGCCGCCATTGGACTGTTAAAACCCGCAACCCCTCTCAGTTCCGCACACCATGGTCGCAAAAAGTAAATCCGAAGCCAAACCTGATTCTAAACCTAAGCTGACCCTGTCCGTGCAATATGCCGACAAGCGCCTGCAAGACCAACTGACCCGCCCGCTGATACGCAAGACCGTGCAGGCGGCGCTGTTCTTCCCGGCTGAAATCACTTTACGCTTTGTCGATGCGGAAGAGGGCAAGCTACTGAACCATGATTATCGTGGCAAAGACTATGCCACCAATGTGCTGACCTTTGCCTACACCGAAGATGAAGAGGCCGAAGTCACCCAGGCAGACATCATCCTGTGTACCGATGTGCTGGAAAAAGAAGCGGCTGAGCAAAAGAAAACGGTACTTGACCACGCACAGCATCTGATCGTCCACGGCGTCCTGCATGCCCAGGGTTATGATCATGAAGAGGATGAAGAAGCTGAAGAAATGGAAGCACTGGAGATAGAGATACTGGCCGGGCTGGGTTTGGAAAATCCGTATCAGTAAGTTGCGCTTGGTTTTGGTCAACAAATTTCTAATCTTCATGTAATCGTTATGTATTCCGTTACGCAATAGCTGTGATATTTTTCACCCCAACCCTGCCCTTGAAGGAGGGAATTTCAAACGGAAAGCACCCAAGATGAACAAACACCAAGATCGCGGCAGGCGTATCACCATGGGTGAGCGGGCGGTTATTGCCTATGGTTTGCGCACCCAGTTCTGGCAAGACATTTACTACTATGCGATGACATCCAGTTGGCCGGTGTTTTTTGCTGGCGTGGGTGTGGTGTTTTTGGTGTTGAATCTGGGTTTCGCCAGCCTGTTCATGCTGGGTGATAATCCCATCGGCAATCTTCATCCGAATAGTTTTCTGGGGGCGTTCTTCTTTAGCGTGGAAACCCTGGCGACCGTGGGTTATGGCGACATGCACCCGCAGACCGTGTACGGGCACAGTGTGGCAACACTGGAGATATTCGTTGGTATGGCCAGTGTGGCCCTGATTACCGGTGTCATGTTTGCGCGTTTCTCGCGTCCGCGTTCCAGTATCATTTTTGCGGCGCATCCGGTTAGCCATGTGGCGGACGGAAAACGTGTGCTGCTGATACGTATGGCCAATTCACGCATGAATATCATCAGCGATGCATCGGCGAAGTTGCGCCTGATGCGTGATGAAAAATCATCGACCATGGGCAATTTTCGCAAGATCGTCGACATGAAACTGGAACGTGATCAGCATCCCATCTTCATCCTTGGTTGGACCGTCATTCACGTCATCGATGAGAACAGCCCCTTGTTTGGTCTGGATCAAGATGTCCTGCGTCACCTGAATGCCTCATTGATACTGAGTATAGAGGGCGTCGACGATACAACGAATCAGCCGCAAAGGGCGCGTCACTATTACCCTTGCAGCAAAATCCACTGGAACCACCGCTATGTGGATGTCTTTGAAAATGGCACAGGCCCGATCCAGCATATTCATTACACACGCTTCCACGATTCAGTAGAAATCGTGGAAGAAGCCGTGCAGTAAATTACCGACAAACTCAATGTGACTCAGATGCGGTCATAGAACGTTATTACGATCTGTAGCGAGCGAGCGTCAGCGGGAGTAAGGGTAACAAAAACGCAGCGCAAAAAGCGGAATGTACTTAAGACCATGAGCATTTTGAGCAGCGCATGAGCCCCGCGTGGACTCCGATTGCGCTCGCGCAGTAAGATCGTAAACAGGTTCTTACAGATGCAGCAAGACCAGCGCAATCGCAGCAGGCGCAGCCTGTATGTACAAGATGCGACGGCTGACAGAGTAAGCACCGTAAGCGCCAGCAATGATGACGCAAGTCAGGAAGAAAATCTTCACATGAAAGCCAGCCGGACCCAGACACAGCCCCCAGATCAGGCCCGCGGCCAGAAAGCCGTTATATAAACCCTGGTTGGCGGCCAGTACCTTGGTGATCGCTGCCTTTTCTGGCGTATTGCGGAAGGTACGCAAGCCCAGAGGTTTATCCCAGAGGAACATCTCAAGTATCAGAAAATAGATATGCAGGGCGGCGACGATGCCGGTGATGACGCTGGCGATGATGAACACGATTTCTCCTTTGACGTGGTTGAGGTCGACTGGCCCACTGTTTTCTGGTTTCCAGGTTTTACCCGGGGGGGCGAAGTCTCTTCAGCTTGTTGTTTGTTATGGGTGTTGTCGGTTTTTACCTCAACAGTGCTAAAAATGACACAAGCGAGTATGCCTTGCAAGTGCTTTTTTGTGTTGAGGACTTGCTCTAAAGTAAATGAAGCATGCGTGCGCACATCCGGGCGAGATTGCCTGGCAAGAGTGAATTCACGAATGAAAAGTAGTTAAAAGATACCTATTTTTGGGCGGAAAAATATCCTTTTGCTACTTCCCGTTACAGCTTTTTTTGCCACTACCCGGGTCAAAACTGGGGAAAGCACTCGCATTTGTTGTATTCTGTAGGATTGAAACAACGGCGTTACGCCTATTATGCAAGAGCACTCTAGTAAGGTCAGACCAACTGACCTTAAACCCCATAGGTCATTGTTTGAACGCTTGACCGCCCTCATTTCTCCTGAACCTGAAAATCGCGCCGAGCTGCTGGAAGTATTGCACGACGCGCAAGAACGCAATCTGATCGATGCCGATGCACTGGCGATGATAGAAGGTGTGTTCCAGGTATCTGATCTGTGCGCACGCGATATCATGGTGCCGCGCGCGCAAATGGATGTCATCGATATTTCCAACCCCATAGAAGAATGGATGCCGGAAGTGCTGACGACGGCACACTCGCGCTTTCCTGCTGTGGATGGTGACCGTGACAAGGTAGTCGGTATTTTGCTGGCCAAAGATTTGCTGCGCTATTACGCGGCAGAAGCCTTTGATGTCCGTGAAATGCTGCGCCCGGTGATTTACATCCCCGAATCCAAACGCCTGAATATCCTGTTGCGCGATTTTCGTGCCAACCGCAATCACATCGCCATGGTGGTGGATGAATACGGTGGCGTATCCGGTCTCATCACCATTGAAGACGTGCTGGAACAGATCGTCGGCGACATCGAAGATGAATACGATTTCGATGAAGAAGAAGACAATATCCTGGCGCTGGAAAGCAAAGGTAACGGCAAGCGCTGGCGCATCAAGGGCCTGACCGAGATCGAGCAATTCAACAACATGCTGGGCACCACCCTGTCGTCGGAAGACGCCGAAACCATCGGTGCCTATGTCGCCAATTACATGGGTGCAGTACCCCATATGGGCGATGAATTCTCCATCGGCAATCTGTACTTTGAAGTCTTGCGGGCCGATGCCCGTCAGGTACAGATGCTGCTGGTCGAACAAAGACCTACCCTGCGGTCCGATGATTAAGTCGCTGGCTAGCGTACTGTCGTCCCTGTCCTGGCGTTCATCTTTCCTGCTGATGCTGGTGGCAGGGGGGCTGAACGTCTTTTCATTTGCCCCTGTCAATTGCTGGCCTTTGCAAATCATCAGCCTGGCATTGCTGTTTGGCCTGATGTTAAGAGATGGTCATGCCGCATTCACACGCAGGCAAACTGCCTGGCTGGCCTGGGCATATGGCTTTGCCTGGCTGACTGCCAATGTCAGCTGGCTGTTGATCGCCATGACCGTCTTTGGCGGCTTGCCGGGTTTGCTGGCGGTCGTGGCGCTGATGTTGCTGACAGCAGCCTTGTCGATTTATCTGGCCGCCGCCGCATATAGCTTGCACTGGTTGCGTCAACGCTGGCAACTGTCGGGCATGGTGACCGCCTTATTGGTCATGCCAGCCTTGTGGACCGTGGCAGAATGGTTGCGCATCTGGTTATTGACGGGTTTCCCATGGGTGTTGTCCGGTTACGCACATACCGATAGCCCACTGGCTGGTTATGCGCCCGTGATCGGTGTGTTGGGACTGTGCTGGCTGAATGCCTTGCTGGCCGCAGCTATTGCATTGCTATGCAGTGCCAGTGCCAGTGGCAGTGCAAGGTCTGCGCACTATGCGAAAGTGTCTGGCGTGGTGTGCGTGGTGGTTTTTGCCGGTGGCTGGGCCTTGCAGACAATTGCATGGACCAGGCCGCTGGGGCAGCCCATACAGGTGCGGCTGTTGCAGGGCAATGTGCAGCAAGACATGAAATTTGATCAGGATCATTTGAATGAATCCCTGACGCTGTACCACGACATGCTGCTGGCAGCACCGGCTGATTTGATCGTCACGCCAGAAACAGCATTGCCCATGCTGACGTCACAATTACCTTCCGATTATTTATCCTTGTTGAACAACTTTGCCCAAAGCAGTGGCTCTGCATTGGTGATTGGTGTTGGTGTGCATGATGGTGGCGACAAGTATTCAAATAGCGTGCTGGGCATGTCGCGCCTGTATGGCAGTCAGGCTTACCGCTACGACAAACATCATCTGGTACCTTTTGGTGAATTCATCCCTCCCGGGTTCCGCTGGTTTGTCAAAGCCATGGCGATACCCATGGGCGAGTTTTCTACTGCCGGACCGATACAGCCAGCCATGAAAGTAGGCGGTCAACTTGTCATGCCCAATATCTGTTATGAAGATTTGTTCGGCGAAGAAATCGCCGCCCAATTGCTGTCGCAATATGCTGCCGGTGAACCGACAGCAAGCATCTTGCTGAACGTCTCTAACCTCGCCTGGTATGGCGATTCTTTCGCCATTCCACAGCATTTGCAGATATCCAGAATGCGCGTGCTGGAAACCGGGCGACCCATGCTGCGGGCCACCAATACCGGGGCCACGGCGGTGATCGTCCCTGGTGGCAAAGTGGTCGCGCAACTACCTGCCAATACCAAGGGGGTATTGACGGCGAAGGTGCAGGGGTATCAGGGGATGACACCGTATATTCTGTTAGGGAATTGGGGTGTCATTGGCTTGATGGTGTTGAGTGTGTTGCTGGGGTTTATGTTGAGGCGAAAGATGTAGGATTTGTTGTGGGTGTGGTCGAAGCCTTGATTTCTCAAGTTGCCGCATCCCCAATAATGTCACTCCAACGAAGGCTGGAGTCCAGTGGCGTTCGTTGCATGTCGTACTTTGATTAAAAGATTGCCCTTCGTGGACACAAGCCGGGTCTCGGCCCGGCGGCCGAATTCCTTTCTTTGCTTCGCCAAAGAACGGAATCAAAGAAAGGCGACCGCAGACTCGCTCCCTGCGGGAGTGCCCATTTATGTAGTGCAAAAAATGGGAAGGTCCGAAACTCGCTACGCTCAGACACCGGCCCTTCTTTTTCCATTTTCTGCACTACACAAATGGCTTCGTCCCAAGCGGATTAAGGTCGACGTCAAAAACAACAGCAACAACAACTGCAAAATCAAGAACAATAGCAAAATCAAGAAGTAAAGCAAAGTCAAAACCAGCGGCATCACAGCTTTATATTGCAACCACCGAACATTCAAATCCGTTATTGAAAGTTTTTATTATGTCCAACCTGATATCGCCCACTATTCCCCAACAATTTACCCCTACAGAAATTGAAATCCTGGCCATGCTTCTGGAGGAAGCTGGAAATGAATTCGCCGAGCACAGCGCCAATGATTTTACAATGCCGGCGACGGATGAAAACAAGGCCATTTTTGCCGCCGCATTTGAATTGTGCGGGGAACCGCAAGACGAAGATGATGAAAACTTTGATGAAGATGCCCTCAGCATCAAGCACATTATGGAAGCCGAGGACGATGTCTTTATTTACAACGATTGGCTAATGACTTATCTTGGCAGCCGCTGCCAGAATCTATTCAAACGACCTGACTCTGCACCAGCGCTGACAAAAGCAGAACTCAAGATTATGAGCTATCTGCTGGTGGAAGCATACGAGGACAGGCTAGACTCAGCAGGTGCAGTTTGTTATGACTTGACGTTTTTGGCCACACCAGAAAACAAGACACTCATGGCTGCCGTAGTCAATTTTTGCGAAGACGAAGGCTACGAAGAAGGAAAAAAAGAAGCGGCCATTGATATCATCGATACTTCGCAAAATGAAAAGGACGAGATCGATGTTCCAGATTATTGGATCATGCATTATTTTGCCCAGATTTGCGAAAAACGCTCCAGCTAATCAAGCAGCGTGGAATAGGGCACCGCGCAGACGTGCCCAGTCACTATTGTCAAATTCCACAATCACATCTCCTTTAAATTGGCAGCGATGCGTACGAACGTCACAAGCTGCCAAACACACGATTGACAATCGAATAGCTGTTCGGGTGTTGGTGGGTCTTTCGTGCGTATTTTTGCACAAAATTTAGGCAACGTCGGCGGAATGTGTACTGTCAATCGAATGTTTAACTGGATTGTAGTACTAAATTTAACACTAAATTTAATTGTTGATGTTATAGTGTCTCCACCAAATTGACGGAAGACTGTATGAATTTTTTTAATATACAACCAATCAGCTACTTGAAAACGAACACGAGCGACGTGGTGAAGCAGGTTCAGGAAACCCATGATCCTGTAGCGATCACTGTTAACGGCAAGGTTCAAGCTATTATTCAAGACCCTTTGAGCTATCAGCGTACTCAAGACCAGCTAAGCATGCTTCGCATACTTGCCCATGGAAGAAAACAAGTTGAGGACGGTAAAGTGTCTGACCATGATGACTTCTTTTCACAGCTTGAAGCTGAAGACAATGAAGGCCATTCAACAAAATGAAAATTGTTTGGACTGATTCTGCTAAAAGTGACTTGATAGACATTCGTGATTTTTTGAAGAATTCCGAGTCTCTTCAGTTTGCTATCAAAATCACTAAAGAAATCCGTGATGAAGTTGCTGCTCTTAAAGAGTGGCCTAAGCACAAAGGTAGCTATGTAAAGGAACTTGAAGAACTCAATCTTCCTCAGTATCGTCAACTTCTTGCTGGACAAAACCGCATCATATTTGAACGTGGCGACAATGAAACTTGCTACATTCATCTTGTTTGTCATACTAGCCGCGACCTTGACGCCATGTTGCGCCGTCGCTTGCTTAGCACCTGACCTGAATTTCGCACAAACAGCCCATCAATCATTACTTTGGTTTAAGTAAACACCTGCCATTGCAGCAGGCATTTATTGTTGCAGAAAATCTCTATTCTTCAGACCTTGATCTGACTCTTCCAGGTATAGCACTGATCAAAAATAACTTGTTCGTCGTACTCATCCTGCATCATGCGGGCACGTACTTGCTGTATCAGCGGGTCAGGTATGAAACGCATCTCCGCAGACAATGCAGCCATCACCGGGTTCATCAAAGGATGATCGATTTGCGGATTAGTTAAACCAGATAAATCTCGGAGTTTGAATAGTAAGAGTATCTCTATGGGCAAGCGGGTCCAGTCGCCATTGTCAAATTCAACAATCGCATCGCCTTTGGCTTGACAACGGTGGGTATGAAAATCACAAGCGGCCAGGCATACGGCCAATAATTCGTCTACATCTGGTGTGCGCCAAATTGCAAACAATCTTTGAAAAATAGGATCAGCAAGCGGCTCACCTACCAAAGTCGGTATAGGCTCATCCAGATAATCAGCCAAAATACGCAATATGAAATGAATAATTGGATAGTAATTCCAATCGCCGTAAAAACCCTTGGCATAAGCAAGCAATTGCAGCCGGGCCAACCGTAATGCCGCATCTTCAGCACCAATAAATAAACCCAATGCAGTAAAGGGAACTGTTCGTATATACATCGATTGCAACTCTTTATTAAAGCGCATTGGTGCTTTTTTGTGCTTGTCCAGCATGATCATTTGCTCAAGATGAATAGCATCAAATGTGCTTCCTGCAAGCGCAAGATCAAACTTGCTTTTGCTCATCAATTCCGATTCCAGCTCAAAGAGACGCATTGCCCCATACATACTCAAATCATTGCACAATAAATCCCATGTTTTCAACGGAGGATTAACGCTATTCAATTCTATCCCAGGGTCACTCAATAAAGTACCTTGCTGCACATAGTGAGCTTCCCCTGAAATTTAGTTCCCCAAAGGTGACGTAAAATAAACGTAACTTTGGAAAGACAAATGATGAACAGGATACCCAAAAAAGCTTATACGACCGAATTCAAAGAACTGGCCGTCAAACG
>NZ_JBMPOR010000045.1:0-19051 GCF_049340265.1 Undibacterium sp. Di26W | reverse complement strand
GCTCAGCAGAAGATCTTCTATCTTCGCAAACTGTTCTCGACTGATATCGCTTGGGTAGGTTTTTCTCATCACCCAAGTTTACGCAATATTCTTTTTGTTTACAATAAGATCTCGAATAGCTTCTAAGGAATATGTTAGAATGTAACAAATTAGGACTTACGCAAAATCGTCCTGGCAAGGCTATCGCTTTAAGAAACCTCCCTTGCAGGGGAGGTTCGTTACGTCGGCAGGCAACATATTGCCTGAAACCCCGACTACACCGTCAGCGACGACGACAGTATTTTAGTACAAGGTCTTAGTAAATGCAGGAGCTGCAACCCAGCCAGGGCGGTTTTGCGTAAGTCCTACAAATGATAAAAACAGCATTAGGGGTCTTTGATGGGACTGCGGGAACTAAAGAAAGCAAAAACCAGGAAAATGATTTCTGATCTGGCGACCAGGCTTTTCATGGAAAAAGGCTATGACGAAGTCACAACAGCAGAAATTGCCAGACTGGCAGAAGTATCTGTGCCTACGCTATTCAAATACTTCCCTACCAAAGAGACCCTGGTATTTGATGAGGAAGCAGAGCGGGAAGCAAGATTGATCGCTGCCGTTACTGACAGAAAAGAAGGCGTATCCATACTGGATGCCCTGCTTCAGCATTTCTCAAGCTATATGGCTTTTGACACGTACAAGAAAAAAGAAGTAGATGCCTTCAGAAAGATGGTTTATTCCACACCAGATTTACATGCCTATGCCAAACAAATCTGGATGCGTTATGAAAAATCACTGGCTGTCGCACTACAGCAAGAAACAAAAAATAAATTAGAGAAAGCAGAAGCCGAAGCCCTGGCCCACTTTATTCTGGATGCGTTTCATCGTTCGAAAGATGCAGAGAACCCCAAAGCCTCCTTGCATACTTTGTTCAATATGATGAAGAATGGCTGGAAAGAGTAGCCGTCTTGCGCACTCGTTCCATCATCAATTTTAAGATGATTCAGACTGAGGCCTGCGCCGCCAGACTATTTTCTATGAATGCCCTGGCAGTAGTCGCTGCATAGCCCTGAGGCATAATATCCCCTGCTGCACTGGCTAACTGAAACGCCCCCTCCATAAAAGCCAGCAATCCTGCTGCCAGCCCCGCCACGCCGTCAGTGCGCTTGTGCTGATCTTGCAGACACGCCGTCAATAAAGCCTGTATCAATGCCAATTCAGCAGCAATGGCTGCTTGAAACACGGCCCGCACTTCAGACTGCCTGACGGCTTCAGCGCCAATCACCACCCAGGCAGACACCGCCTCTGGCATGGCCCCCTCCCCTTTAGACAACCTGGCCTGCACATAGGCCGTCAGCTTTTCTTGCGACGTGTTGGCACTAGCGGACAACACCTCATAGCGTTCACGCGACAGGTTGGCCAGAAACTTCACCAGCGCAATCAGGATTTCACGCTTGCTTTTGAAATGATAGTGAATCAGGCCCGGTGCCAGTTCTGCCTTTTTGGCGATGGCCAGTATGGTCGCCTTCTCATAGCCCTGCTCTGCCATCACGGACAAGAGGGCAAACACGATTTCCTGGCGACGCTGTTCTGTATTTGATTTTCTTGACATTCTGGTCTCTTTCTTCATGCATGGCGCAGGCCATAAAATACTGATGTTCCCGACATCTTTTTCAGTGGCAAACGGGCAAATCAATATGAGATACCAATATGAGCTGCCAATATGAGACATCATTAATTTTGGTCGAACAACCAAATTTTACTTGGTTTTCATTCAAAGCTGGCGTATTCTTTATTTTAAGTTGGTTGACCAACCTATTTAAAGGAAAGCATCATGCCTGCAATGCAAGAGAAACAACACCCAGTCACAGCCTCCATGACAGAAAACATCAGTAAGGGTATCAAGGGCATCGCCAAACCTGGCGAGCACTTAGCGTTTGAATTCCCCCTGCCCCGAGAAGCTGGCTTTTGCATGCTCATCCATGATTTTTTGTCGGCAGAAGAATGCCAGCACTACATATCCCTGGCCGAAAACACTGGCTTCCAAAGCGCAGAAACCGATTACCCGCCGTCTTACCGCAACAACGACAGGCTGGTGGTGGACAATCCTTTACTGGCGGCTCGTCTTTTCCAGCGCCTGACCACCCGCCTGCAAAACAATGATCAGGCAGCCGCCATCCGCACTGTGGAAGATTGGCAATTACACGGCATCAATGAACGCCTGCGCTTTTGCCGTTATCGTCCGCAACAGCAATTCAACATTCATCAGGATGGTGTGCACTTTCGCCATACCGGCTACCAATCCAGGCTGACATTCATGATTTACCTCAGTGATGAAGCCGATTTTTGTGGTGGCGATACAGTGTTCTTTGATGCCGGGCCAGAATCCACTTTTGCTGAAACAGGCATACTGGGGCGCGTCAAACCCAGGGCTGGCAGCCTGATCCTGTTTGACCACAGCCTGTGGCACGCAGGCGAAGTCGTGACCCAGGGCGTGAAACACATCATGCGCAGCGACCTGATGTATCGCCAGCAGCAACCTGCACTGCCACCAGAAGCAACAACTGCATTCACGCCGGCGCATCAGGGCTATGTCTGGGCCATGGCGAAGCTGCCACAGGGTCGCATTGCCAGTGCGGGCAGAGATACCAGCATACGCATCTGGCAAGACGACGGTAGTCCGGTGAATGTAATGCGGGGACACACCCAATCCGTGCTGGGCCTGACTGTCAGCGGGCGGCAACAACTTGCATCAGTATCACGCGACCGCAGCTTGCGTTTGTGGGATCTGGAAACCGGCCATTGCGAGAAAGCCGTGCATGCGCATGATGCTGCCGTGCTCGGTATCTGCACGCTGCCAGCGTCTGGCCTGGCCACCTGCTCGGCTGACCACAGCATCAAACTCTGGACCGATGATGCCAGACATGTGGCCAGCCTGCATGGGCACACAGGCTGGGTATGGACAATATGCACTTGGTCTGACACCTGGCTGGCCAGTGCATCCGAAGACGGCACGGTGCGCCTGTGGGACATCCAGCAACAGCAATGCATTGCCGCCCTGCCAGGTGAGGTCGCATTGCGTTGCCTTGCCGTTTCACCCGACGGCGACAGCCTGGTGACAGGTGACATCCATGGCAGGCTGACTGCATGGTCCGGATTAACCGGCTCTTCAGCACACCCCACCATCACCCGCCAGTGGCAGGCACATCAGGCTGCCGTGCGCAGCATACGCTTTTTGTCTACCGACTTATTGGCCAGCAGCGGCGAAGACAAGTGTGTAAAGGTGTGGGATGTCCATAGCGGCATGCCGGTAAGCACCAGCAGCCACGAGAACTTTGTCACCGATATTCTGGTGCGTGACAACGGCAACTATCTGAGCTGTTCTTATGATGGCAGCATACGCCTGCATGCCGCGCCAGCTATCTGAGCTTCGGCTTACTGTATCAATCCTCATCCTTAAACTACATCCAATAGCAGGCCCCTGATCCCAGGGCCTGCCATCAACTTTGCAAAACCAAATCTTGATCATTTCGATATTTCGAATATAATTGAAATATCGAATCAATACAATGAACACTTATGGAAACCATGGCAGCTATTTCAGCGTTGGCAGCAATAGCGCAAGAATCACGGTTGGCGATTTTTCGCCTGCTGGTCCAGGTCGGACCAGAAGGCATGATCGCCAGCAAAATCAGCGAAGCATTGAATATTGCTCCATCCTCGCTGTCCTTTCATCTGAAGGAATTAAGTCACGCCAACATGATCAGCGTTAAACAGGATGGGCGCTTCATGATTTACGCAGCCAATTTTACGACCATGAATAATCTGCTGGGTTTTTTGACTGACAACTGCTGCGGCGGCAATCCCTGCACTCCCCTGTCTGCATGCAAGCCAGCAAAGGTGGGCAAGAAAACACCTGCATAAAACTCACTACCCTTTAGCCACCAACATGACAAAAGCAAGACGTTATATTTCTGAAGGCCTGGGCACGGCGCTGTTGCTGGCCGTTGTAGTCGGGTCCGGCATCATGGCCGAAAGACTGGCGGGCGGCAATCTCGCCATTGCCCTGCTTGCCAATGCGCTTGCCACCGGTGCCGGTCTGATTGCCCTGATATTGATGTTTGGCAGCATTTCTGGTGCCCACTTCAACCCCGTGGTCAGCCTGTCTGAAGCCTGGCAAAAAAATATGCCGGTATCGGAGGTATTACCCTATATCTTCATGCAGGTCTGTGGCGCTTTTATCGGCGTCGCCGTGGCCCACCTGATGTTTGACCTGCCGCTGTTTTTTGCCTCGCAACACGTGCGTACCGGCATGCCTCAATGGTGGAGTGAATTCATTGCCACGTTTGGGCTGATCGCCGTGATCATCAGTTGCAGCCGCAGCCGACCAGCGGTTACGCCATTTGCCGTGGCTGCCTATATCACGGCAGCTTACTGGTTCACGGCATCCACTTCGTTTGCCAATCCTGCGGTCACACTGGCACGCGCTGCCAGCAATACTTTTGCTGGCATACGACCGGTGGATGCGCCGGGTTTCATCATCGCCCAATTGCTGGGTGCCGCCGCTGCGACTGTGCTGTTTGACTGGCTGTATCCGAAACCAGACAAACAGACACAGTCGTCAGCTAACTCCTCACCAACAAAGCCATCGCCATGAATATCACCATTTATCACAACCCGCAATGCGGCACCTCGCGCAATACCCTGGCATTGATACGCAACACTGGCATTGAGCCAGACATCATTGAATACCTGAAAACCCCACCATCCAAAGAAAAACTGCAAGCGCTGATCACGGCCATGGCGATACCCGTACGCGACCTGATACGTCAAAAAGGCACGCCCTATCTGGAACTTGGCCTGGACAACGATGCCTTGTCAGATGATGCGCTGATCACCGCCATGCTGGCCCATCCTCTACTCATCAACCGCCCGATTGTGGTCACCCCATTGGGCGTCAAACTCTGTCGCCCGTCAGAAGCGGTACTGGATATCCTGCCGCTGCCTCAGTTGAAAGAATTTACCAAGGAAGATGGCGAAAAAGTAATAGATGCGGAGGGTCGCCGTGTTTGATTCCTTATCTGATTTGCCCAACCTGAAACATGAGCTGTTTCAGCAGCCAGACCAGAGCCGTCTGCATGCAACAAACCCTGCCAGCCATGCACCGCGCTTTTTACTATTGTATGGTTCTTTAAGGGTACGTTCTTACAGCAAGCTATTGACACTGGAAGCCGCACGCCTGCTGACCGCCATGGGTGGCGAGGTCAAAGTGTTTGATCCACAGGGTCTGCCGCTGCCGGATGGTGCACCAGAGGACCACCCCAAGGTCAGGGAACTGCGTGAACTGGCAACATGGGCCGAAGGCATGGTCTGGTGTTCGCCCGAACGCCATGGTGCCATGACCGGCATCATGAAGGCACAGATAGACTGGATTCCGCTTTCGGTTGGCTCCGTCAGACCGACGCAGGGAAAAACCCTGGCAGTCATGGAAGTGTCGGGCGGATCGCAATCCTTCAACGCCGTCAACCAGTTACGCATACTGGGGCGCTGGATGCGCATGATCACCATCCCCAATCAGTCATCGGTCGCCAAGGCTTTCCTGGAATTTGATGATGCTGGCAGAATGAAACCATCGTCCTACTATGATCGCCTGGTCGATGTCATGGAAGAATTGATGAAGTTCACCCTGCTGACCCGCGATGTCGCACCCTATCTGGTAGACCGCTATAGTGAACGCAAGGAAAGCGCGGAAGAATTGTCCAGGCGAGTGCGTCAGGCCAACATCTGAACCGCTTGCCAGTACCGTCCGCAATGCAAAACGCCCATCAATATGGGCGTTTTGCTTGATGCATACAACAAACCAGGTCGCTTTTAGTGCATCAGATTTAGCGACTGAACTCTTTAGAACGTTCAGCAAAAGATTTGCCAACTGAGCCATTATTGGAATCGAAACGGCCATTCATTACCTTGCTCAGACTGTCCAGGCGGTCTGTTGGGGTGGGATGGGTTTCAAACAGCAAGGTAAAACCACCATCCCGCGGGTTTTGAGATTGCAGCGTCTGCAAAACACCCGGCAGACCGTAAGGATCAAAACCGGCACGGGCTGCAATCACGACACCAATACGATCAGCTTCGTATTCATCACTTTTGTCGAGACCTTTGGAATAAACGTCTTTAACAAAGCCCGCAATATATGGTCTGAATTCGGCTGGCCCTTTATTCCAGCGTTCTGTGAATATTTCAACACTCCCACCTGCAAGAGCACTAATTTGAAGTGCCTTCACATAATGCTTACGAATCACATGAGCTATTTCATGGGATAAGACCCCTGCCAATTCAGATTCATTGCGCATACGTGCAAGCAAACCCTTGGTGACAAAAATATTTCCTCCTGGTGTCGCAAAAGCATTGAATCCATCATCATCCAATACACCAAACGTCCACGGCAAATCAGGACGCTCGGTTTGCAATGCCAACCAACGCCCCAGTGTATTCACATAGCGATGCAAGGCTGGGTCATTTAACAAAGGCTTCGCTCCCAACAAGGAAGCCGCAAAGGTATTACCGATTTCTATTTCTTTCGGCTCATCAATCCCCATGCTGTCGATAATAGGCTTGGCCTTGTCGAGCAGGTTACCAGCGGGACCCATTTTGCTTTTAGCAGCATCCATTGCCTTATTTAAGAAATCAAACTGCGCGGTCGCCGAACCTGACAGTGCCAGAGCAAGGCATGCCACCGCAAATTTTTGTAGTGTGCGCATCTTAATTGCCCTCCCGCTTACCAGCCGCATCCTGGCCAGCATAGTCAACATTGCTTGCCACCAGTTTTGAACGCTGGGCGAATGCCTGGGCACTGTTTTTGTCGACTGCAAATTTTTGCATTTTCTGTAGCTCAGCATAATTCGGCGATGCGCGTTTCAGGTCTTCCTTGTCCAGACCCTTGACACCTGTACCCACGGTGCCGGTATTGGAAGTGCGGCCTGACGTCGCCAGTGAACCCAGCAAGCTACCACCACTTGATGGTGCCGCGCTGCTAGTGCCAGCGGTGGCTTCCATGCGCAGGTCCAGCAGTTTTACCCAGCCAGATTGGCCATTGGCAGTTTTCACCTGTGCCCAGCCGCCGCTGCGTTGCAATACGTCGACCTTGGTCTGGTTAGACAGGGTGGTCAGGGTAGCAGAGTCAAATTGCGCCTTGTCGCGCAAATCCGTGCTGCGCTGGGTGTAAGCGCTTTCGGCACTGGCACTGCCAGCCAGCAGCATGCTGATGATTAAAATCGGGATTCTCATGCACTTTTCCTTATAGGCTCATACAATTCAACTTCTGCGACCCGGCCTTTGACGGCAAAAGCCCCGCGCAACTCAAAATCGAAATCAAAATCGGACTTTGACTGGGCACAGGCCTGCACCGTTTCCCTGGTAACAAGCACCCGCGCAACACCTTTGGTCAAGCCTTCTACCCGGCTGGCAAGATTGACGGTATCGCCAATTGCAGTGTAATCCAGCTTGCGTTTGGCACCAATAAAGCCTACCACAGCAGACCCCGTGTGTACACCGATGCCGACATCGAAGTCAAGCAGGTCAGATCCGTCTGCCAGCAATTCCTGCCGGAAAGCCAGCAGGTTGGCCTGCATTTCCATGGCTGCGGCAACTGCATGCCTCGCATGTTCGGCATCATCCAGCGGCGCGCCCCAGAAAGCCATGATGCAGTCACCGATAAACTTGTCCAGCGTGCCGCGATGACGCCAGACCACCTCGACCTGATGTTCAAAATAACGGTTGAGCAGTTTCACCACTTCATCCGGAGACTTGCTTTCAGACAAGCTGGTAAAGCCACGTATATCAGAAAACAGTACCGATATCTGCCGCGTTTGCCCGGATAAACTTTCTACAGTTTCACCGTGGTCCACAATTTTTCGCACGACCTCAGGGTTCAGGAAGCGGCCAAACAGCGATACCGTCCTGTCACGCGTACGGCGTTCACGCAAAAACCCGGCAATGGCAGCAGACAAAAACCAGGCCCAGGCAAACACCAGCGGCGTAGCCAAGGGCAACATCAGGTGATGGTTGATCATATTGTCTGCCAGCAGCAAGGCCAGTACCGTTGCCACCAGCAACAGGCTGCCAGTCAGGACTGGATTGACGCGACGCCTGAAGGCGAATACCAAACCAACAATCAGGCATACGCCGATTGTAAACGGCCAGATGGCTGCCACATCACGGATGCTGCGGCCATTTTTTAAATTATCGATCGCTACCGCCAGAATATCCACACCCGGGTACCCAGCGTCAAGCGGCGTCAGGTGATGATCAAAGGCCCCCGCTGCCGACGAACCGATGACGATGATTTTATTCTGGAAGCGCTGCTTCAACTCTGCCAGGGCGGCGGGTGACAGGTCAGGCATTTCTTCAGTCAGTTTCTTGAACAGGTCGGCATAAGCATAGCGTTGGTGGCCTTTTTCCGGCCAGAACAACTGGAAGTCTTTACCGGCCGGCAGGTGGCCATTGATATCCCCCACAACCCTCGCGGGCAGGGAGGGTATTTTCCAGCCATTCACATCGATATGCAGATGATAGCGGCGCACCACGCCATCGGCATCTTCAATGCTGTTGACCAGACCCAGCCGCCAGGCCTTGCGATCAATGGCATAAGGTAATTGCAGCGTGGCCCGCGCACCCTTGCTGCCGGCCTGCTTAATGGCAAAGACATCCCTTACTTCCTGCAAAGCGACATCAGCAACAAACGCAGATGGTTTGAGCTGCAAGACTTCAATATAAGTGTGTGGCAATTGCTGGATTTGCTGTGACAGAAAAGCATCACTCAAGGGTTTTTCCTGATCGCGCTCATGAAAATTCAGATCAAATACGACCGCACGTGGTTCCAACGTCGCCAGGGATTCCAGCAAAAACCCGTGTATCTCCCTTTTCCAGGCCCACAGGCCGGCAATTTTCTGCATGCCCAACATGCTGGCATCGTCGATATCCACCACCACAATATCCGCATCTGCCTTATAGCCTGGCGCGTGGTGCCGCAGATACACATCCCCCAATCGCGACTCTGTCGTGGCCAGCCCATGCAGCCCAAACAACTCCACCGCCATCGCCAGCACCAATAGCAAAGTCAGCGCCGCATACCAGCGCGTCGTCGCATTATTGATGAAGGGGAAGAGTTTTTTTAGCATGTAGTAAGAGCCGCCCGAATAAATTCTTGCTTATGTTTCGCATTTTATTGCATTATATTTACAAATTACCTATTTATTAGTCTCACTAAATCCAATAAATTCATTCCCCACCAATCCTGGCACCAATAAGAATAAAAGCAATGCCTGCGTGCTTGTGACATTCACCACAAAATAACAGCACCGCATCAACCATAACAAGGACAGATTCACATGTTTAAGGGATTTTTATTCAAATTTATTCTTTTCGCTTTATTGATTTTTACCTGCTTCGAAAGTATTACCGGTTATACCGAAAATCGCGCGTTCAAAAACCATGGCCTCACAGCACAAACCGAGCAAATAAATAACTACTCGCAAACTGTGCATACCAAGAAAAAGCGTGGACATATTTCTGATGTGTCTGTTACCAACGAGGCTGACATCAACTTCACCACAGCAGACAATCAAAAAATCACCGTGACAAAAAAACTGCCCAAAGATATCCTGGGCAAATTTCAAAACCGTCAGCAGGTAGATATTGAATATGTAAGCACCGATCCAAAGAAAACCCGCTGGCCAGGAGAAACTCGCGACGTAAGATCATCCGTCATATTCGGTGTGATCTGCTTCGCCGTACTGTTTTTCCTTATCAAGTTTCGTTAGAAAAATTCTGAGGGAGTTTACTCAGACAGGCACTGTATTGTCTCCCCCTCGATGCCACCTGTCGTTGCATGAAAATTTTCACCCCATTCGGAGGCAAGCTAAAGCAGCCCAAGCTTGTGTTTCATGACGTTATAAGAAATACTATTGCGCTTGCAAGTCGCTTGAATAGAAATTCGCACTTCCATTAAACTGGACAAGCGTATCTATTCTGTGGCCAAGTACTGCAGCCAGATGACATCAAAACCACTTTAACCAAAAACCAAATAACAATGCGCCCATCAACGAGTCCATCAACAAGTATCACAAAAATTTTCCTTCCTGTCGTTCTGGCACTGAGTTTGATTTCCTGCGGTGGCGGTGGTTCTTCCGGCTCGCCAGGCACATCTGGCACATCAAGCGGCACAAGTACAGGCGGTGCAGGCAGCACGTCCCGAAATCTTCTTTTTGCAACTGATATTGCTCATGGAGCCATAGGTAAATTCGCGACCTTAAACCCCGCACCCGGCACGTCATTTTCTGGCGACGTTATTTCAGGGATGCATTGGATATATCCAACCATCTCTTATGACGCCAAAACCGATCAACTGTATGCCATTTCACTTGACAGCAGTAACCCAACCAGCACAGGTCGCGTCATCGCTTTTGGCAATGCCAGTACCATGAGCGCCAACAGCACCCCAAGCCGGAATATTACGCCTGTCGGCTACAACATTACGACTTCTCTCGGAAAATTTTATCTTGATAAGAAAAATGACACGCTGTATGTCATTGCGTCGTCTATTCCCCTACTTTGTGGCTTAGGCTGCAGCGATGCCTTGCTGGTGTTCAATCACGCCAGTTCACTCAATGGCAATGTCAAACCGGATAGGGTCATCAATTTGACTATTACTACCGACGCGATCAATCAATCGACCATCAACCAATCTATTGAATACTTCACCATCGACTCCAGCCGTTCATTGCTTTATCTCAGTCTGAACGGAATGATATTTGTCTATCCCAACATCGATACAGCAAACGGAAGAATCAAATATAGCCGCTTTTTTTCTGTGACCACTTACGACACAGATATCGCGCTTGATGAAGCAAGAGACAGGTTATACAGCGTCAATACTTCTGCGGGCTTGACCGTTGTCAACGGCGCCAGCACAGCCAGCGGCAAGGTTACCCTGGGTCGCTTACGATTCACCACAGTGGACAACAATAGTGACAATACGCAATTTGTGACTTTTGACCCGCAGAATGACAGGTTATATATCGGCGCATACACCAAGGCTTACATCATCAATCAGGCCAGCACTATTGGCACCCAAAATCCACCTACCGCAGCCGTTGGTATTATTGCACCTGAAGGAATTTCTATTGGTGGATTTGCCTTCCCTTAAAACAAGCAACGCCTTGTAGGCCTCTAGACCATGTCGGCCATGCAGGCCTCCAAAGGTATCAGGGCAACATGTACAGCAAAAAAATCCCTGCTCGTCAGGATTGTGTTCTAACAACTTATTGACAACAACTTGATGCATCCCAAAAGATTGAATGGCCTGGATACCCTGCGGGCAATAGCCATATTGCTGGTATTGATGTCACACTACTGTGGCTTTGTCAGCAAACACCAGACCTTTGGTTTCGTCGGCGATATAGGCTGGGCAGGTGTGGATTTATTTTTTGTACTGAGCGGCTACCTGATAGGCAATCAGATCATGTCTGGCATCGCTAATGGCGAGCCGCTATCGCTAAAGAACTTTTTTGCCCGACGCCTGCTGCGCACCCTGCCCAATTACTATGTGGTGTTGGCGGCATACTTTATTTTTCCGGCGGCGCTATCCGGGCGCAGTACTTCATCTCTTTGGCAATTCCTTACATTCACACAAAACATAGGGCTGGAATATGGGCAGACATTTACCCATTCCTGGTCGCTGTGCATAGAAGAACAGTTTTACCTGATCCTGCCGCTCATCAGCCTCGTCCTGCTACGACTAAAAAGTCCGCCCTGGCTGGCCTGGTGCCTGCTCATTGCGGCGATAGGAGGCGGCATGCTGTTTCGGGGTATGGCATTCTTACCTAGTCATCCTGCTGGCGGTACAGCATTCTTACATGGTCATCCTGCGTTTGATGCGCAAGTTTACTATTCCACCTTTGGGCGCTTTGATGAATTGCTGCCCGGCGTCGCCATTGCCATGCTCAAGAATTTTCATGCGGGTTTCTATGACCGACTGATGCGGCATGGCCAGGCATTGCTAATCACCGGCCTGCTTGCCACCTGCGGTGTCTTGTATTGCATCAACAGTGACGACACCAACAAACTGCTAATCGTCAACGCTTTGGGCTTTTCATTACTAGCCATCAGCTTCGCCATCCTCACCCTGGCTGCACTCAGCCCCAACAGCTACCTTTATCGCCTACGCGTGCCAGGCGCAGGTCAACTGGCGCTGTGGTCGTATGCCGTTTACCTGGTACACAAACCCGTGTTCATGCTGATTGGTGCAGAACTGGCCAAACGGCAAATTGACGCAAATGCGCCACTGACTATCATTCTGGTGACCGCTGCCGGAATATTGGGTGGTTGGTTACTGTATCGCCTGGTGGAGACCCCATTCATGCAGATGCGGGCACGCTGGTTTCCAAGTAAAGCCCGGCAAACAACCGGCAGTGCTAAAGGAGAAGACAATCGAACTTACGCCAGCCCAAGCCTATAAAAACTTAACACCTACAGGTCAATGTCAGATTCCACCATTTGAAACGGGGAAGCGGAATATCTGTAATGTCATTGACGTGAATGCCCTTATCTTTGCTACACTAAAATAAATTCTTTATTCATCCCAAAACCTGTGACCACTATTGTTCGCGCTGCCAGCATTTCAGTTGCCTGCCTTATTCTTGTAACTGCTGCCTACTTCACCTGGCTTAGCCTGAATGAAACGGCTAGCTCGACGGCACCTGCAAACGCTACAGACAAAAACATATCAGCTCGCTCAGCAAACTGGGGCGATTCCCCGTTTGCTCACGGCACTGCAAGACCCTTACCGCGTGTACAAAGCCAGGACACACAATCGCAAGCCTTGCTTGTCATGGGACGAAATGGCAGAGTGATTGATTTTGGAGGAAAGAATGCCCAGGAATATATCGCGCAATGGATAGCTGCAGCACGCACGGGGGATGCCAACGCAGCCTACAAGGTATATCAGGCAGAGTCAGTCTGCGCAAACAATGACGAACCTGGCGCCGAATATCAAAACCCCGCGGAACATGCGCAATTCTTGCGCGAGCGTGAAACACTGCGAAAGCTGTGTGCAAATATCACACCAACGCAATTACAAGAACGCATGCGGTTTTTGACGCTGGCAGCCAATGCTGGCAATGCGGATGCAAAGATCGATTTTTATATGGAAGGCCCCACCGGCAAAACCATAGACTTGACAGAAAATCGTGATGACCCGGTCGTCAAAAAATGGAAAGAAGACGCCGTCAATTATTTAAAAGACGCCGCAGGACAATGTGAACCCTTTGCAATGGGTCTGCTAGCCACTGCCTATGACGCCAGCGAAGTCCTTGAGCATGACATGAAATTGTCCATGACCTATAGCGTGGCAGAGGCCGCAGCACGCGGGCATCAACTGAGCGCTGAACAATTCAAGAAACGCTTTGGTGAACAAATGACAGAAACAGATTTTGCCGAGGCACTCAATGCAGGAACGCAAATCGCGCAAAAATCATGCAAAAAATAAACCGCAAAATTGAGCTATCAATGTTGGACCGCAGACATTGGGCTGCTGGAGTTGTGCAGCAGAAGTTGGACTGACAAGCTGCCAGTCCAATTCCCAATGAAAGCCGCTTAATTCCAGAGATAACAATAAGTCTGGCTGCGCTCCAGATTGCTACTCAACGCACCACTGGCAGCAATGGTTTTGACCCAGCCATCAGGTGCTGTGGTTTTAGGCACGGCATTACAATTTGAATGCACCCAATGTATGCCTACGCCACTGGTGTAGGGTTCACCACACATTTCCAGCCTGTCGTTGACTTTAATGGCAGCCAAAGATTTGGGGATGGATTTGGCATTTTTAACGTAATCGACAGCATAGACATTGTCCATCGCTACATCATAGGTTTGACCGTCCTGGTCTACACGGACCTGTACATGGGTATGCGACAGCCCTACCCCTTTCAAGGTTTGTGTTGCTGCAGCAAATTTCGGCGCACTCACAACGGTACCAGTGAGCAAGGTTCCAGCAGCAGCCTTACAACTGCTCTGCTCACTCGCCATGACGCATAAAGACTGGGAAACCAAAAACAAGGCAACTAATAGCTTATTCAATTTCAAACTCCTTTTAACGATGTTAGAAATGACCCCATATCCTGAGCAACAATACATGTGGGAAATAGAGGCGCGCGACTATCAATACATCAGGGCCAAGCGCGCAGTGTCTGCACCCAAGCGTGCACATCAACACCCTACACCTGGCACCAGTGGCCAGACATCTTTACCGCTTATTTATTATCGGAAAGACACAGAAGTAGATATCACTTAGACCATAGCCGTCAAGCAATTTATGTGGGGTGTTTATACAAAATTGTGCGCTGCGTCATGCCACCAAAATCACCGTCAGCCTGCACATTAGCGTCACTGGCATTGCTATCCATGGCAAGCAAACGGCAATTATCCAAAACCGCTTGACGCGAAACGGCATCAAAACAATAATTTTTTTGCAATATTTGTCTTGATAATCTATATTGCAAAAACAACACATTTGATGACGAGTTACACAATCACCCTGTTTGCTTATAGAAGCCTTGCGCTTGCAATTCCCGAACCTGTCGTGTTTTTTTCCAGTTTGTATTTGACCCAACTTCCATTGAAGAAAGAGGGCGCTCATGTTTACGAATAGGCGACAACAAGTAAACCCCCGGCATTTGACACTGATGCTGATTTTGTTATTCGGTATAGGAGGCTGTGCAAGTAACCAGCCAGAATCGCCTAAACAGTCGATGACGATGCCGATGTCTGCAGCAGGCATGGATTTACAAAAAAGAATGTCCATGCCCACCAGCGTTGTCGCAGAAAATTATCAGAAACAATGTCGCAACTGGAAATACCCTGAACTATTGGGAACGACCAACAACTGGGTGGCCACCGACTGCCTCAAATGCGCAGACAGCATACCGAACCAGTCGCCAATTGTGTTGGACCCGACAACGGCCAATAGCGGCAGTGGCTGGACAGTCCCCACCAATTTGAGCGACCCCAGGTTTGCTGTAAACCTTGTGCGCAAAGATGACCATAACAACTACGCCTTTGCGGTCAACCCCCAAGGCGGCAGACCACTGACCATCGTTTCTTCCAACTGGGGAGGTGCAGGGACGATGACATTCACGCTGCAAGAATTCCATTTCCACGTCCCTGCCGAACACGCCATCGTCAGGCAACCCATATCCATGCTGGAGATGCATGTCAAAGCCAGCGGCGTTGGCAGTGGTGCCATCAACAATAGGAAGGTCGATGCCGTATTTGCAGTGCAATTTGCGATAGGGCCAGAAACTGGTGGCCCCTATTCGGTGCTACAACCAGTGGCAGAAAGCATGGCAGGCAATCCAACCTTGCCGATCAAACATTTCCAACTGGGCAGCCTGATTTTTCCCTTCACTACACAGCCACAATTCCAGTATTACGGATCACTGACCACCCCCACCTGCGATACACCGGTATTCTTTTTTGTGCTACGGGAACCGGTGCGAATTCATTCCGCAGACTGGAACTCCATCGCCAACAGCCTCACATTGTTGAACGGTGTTTCCAACGCCAGACCATTGCAGGCGCGACCTTTGACGACACCATCAAGTGTGGCTATCGTAAGCCCGTGACGGGAATTGATGGCATACCCGCAGCCAGACATAGCTGTGCGATGAGAAAATCGCCAGCTATGTCACAATTGGCAAAGTCGGCACAGTTTCAGCGAAAAACCAGCTTCGACATGAATGCAATAAGAAGACAGATAACCAGCACTTTCCAGATCAACGCACGTTGATACCAGGGCGGTGCATCAGTCAGGTCGTTGCTGGTCGCTTGGCGATTTGCCAGCCGGAATTTCACGGCATAATCTTCATCAAGAAACCGTATGATAATCACATCCATATCCGGATCAAACCGCACCGGCCAGACGCTACTGACTCTTCTGGCCCAGACAATGCTGGCGATTCCCAATACGCCAAAAACAGGTACCAAAGAATACCAGCTTAAATCGGCAATAAAAGCTTTGGGGCGCATGATCAGGGGCAAGACAAAAAATGCTGCCATATACATCATCAGACGAATCAAATGCATCAACGGACTTTTCTCAAGGATGACGTTAGCCAAACCAGTTTGTTGAGCATGCTTATCACATCCGGGAAAGGCCAGATACAAGACATCACTCTTCATGGTCATGCCGCCCAACAGATTTGGCCGTAAGGATTTCACCCGCCCTACCCGGCTGGTCGTTTTATACAGCTTGCCTGTAGCCCCGCACTTAGGGCAACATGGCGGCCAGACCAGTTGTGGGATATCTTCATCAATTGCTACGCGTACGATTTGTGACACTATGCTTACTCCGGTGGTGGTCGATTTTTTGCGTAAAGGCGCTAGGCTTTCTCCCGCCAGTTTAATACCCTGCAGAGCAGCATACCAAAACTGCTAAGATTGAGAAAGCATTGAAGTAAAGGCAGGCCAACCCCTACACTGTAAAACTTGGAAGGAATACGATTTTGGAAAGACGCAGCTTCTGCATCAGTACTGCAGCGTTTGTCGCCGCTATACAATCATCTTCAACCTACGGAGCATCCAGCATGACCAGACGTGCCATCAATCCTTCAAAAACTGGCTGGGCGCACGGCCACGAAGTATCGAACCCTTCACGCATACTCTTCATTAGTGGCCAAGTGCCAGAAGCGAGCGACGGTACCGTCCCAAAAGATTTCAAAGACCAATGCCGCCTGGCCTGGGCCAATGTCGAAAGACAGCTTGTGGCAGCAGACATGTCCCTCAACAACATCGCGAAGATGACGATCTTCCTGTCCGACCGACACTATATCCAGGATGCTTACGAAGTGCGGGCTGAGGTGCTTGGCAAGAACGCAGTACCACCGGCAATGACCATTCTTATTGCGGGTATCTACGATGAAGCATGGTTGTTGGAGATTGAGGTGATTGCGGTTGCGTAGGCTGGGTGCCTTTGGTTCAGCAATTTGCTAAGGCGTACCGGCGTCGTGATATCGAGGACAGCACCACTTTTCTATATAATTGCATATGTAGTGGATGGTGCCCCAGGCCGGACTTATGACTCTTTTAAAATCAATGACTTAAAATACAAATGCGCAAATTATGCGTAGTTGATTTTTAAATTTCAAAAACTTGCAATTTGTCTTTCGATTCCGGCCTTGCCACTAAGCCTTAATTTCTTCCAGCAGATCAGGATGATGATCAAGCAGCTTTAACAGCTTGACCAGGGCAACCGGTGGCAATGCTTTCCCGCTCTCGTAGCGCGAAAAGGCATTCACGCCACCGCCAAATATCTCGCCCGCCTGGTGCTGATTCAAGGCCAGCTTCTTGCGTACTGCCACGATAAAACCAGGATCAACAATGCTTGCGTTAACTCGCTTTGAGAATGCTGATATCTCCTCGCCAAAGCGCACCATATCGTCGCCCGCTAATATAACCTCTCCACAATCAGAGCAAAAATCCCCAGTGATTGCCTTTATTACCGTCTGTTCATTCTTGTAAATGTGGGGTATATCACGGGTATCGTGCTGCAGATTGTTACCCCCGCAAATTGGACATTTCATTTTCATAGCTCCTTAAAACTCACCACCAAGACATCATCGACTACTGTCAGCTTCAGGTACACACTACCTGCTGATGTTTTCGGACGATACACATCTTGCCAAACTTTATGATCGCTGTGTGTTGTCATGCTTTTGTAGAAATCTTTCGATGTCAATGCATTGACTACAGCAATCATGCCATCCAAGTTAAGGCCAAGAGCATCAGCGCCAACAACTGCACTAACGGTAGCACGTATTTTACCGTCAGCGATAAGCGCTTTGACGATGTGTAATTTACAGTGAGGTGTGTTCTTTTCCATGAGTTCAATATTAACCTAATAGGTTAATATTGGCAAGCTTATTGTTGTCTCTTTTTGGCATCTTTAATAAGCATAGGCAGGCACTTACAAATAAAAAATGTTAGATTATAACCAATGATTCCCCTTGGAAACATTGGGATAAATTTCAATCAATGTGTGAAGTGAACAAAAAAATGAAAATTCTTAAAATTCTGTGTGTCGCTGGCACAATCGCACTTGTCGGATGTGGTCACAAAGAGGTGCTGATTTCTGAGACTATTGCACCCAATGTGGTGGCTAGGATTGAAATCGACGGCGACACAGGAACGATGGTAATTCCCGCAACTATCGGCCAAGCAGAAATTAACTACAACCTCAAAGACGTAAAAATGGCGAGCAGCTTAGAGCATGCTGTTGGGGGACTTTCAACGATGAAAATTGTTGAATTGAATCGGGAAATAACCTTTATCACCGGGGTCGGCAATTTTGTATGTAACGATTGCCACGACACAAAAATTCCAATGCAATGGCATTTTGACAAATCAAATTAATTCCTATGTGATTTCAATGGAATGAGGCCGATGCAGGTTAGAAGATCAACTCGCACCGGCCTCTATTCTTATGGTTTGTGCAGACGTCTGCACTCGCCTGATGGGCTATTTATCCAAGCCGTTGCTACGGATGAACGACTGTGTCGGCCTCCTGGATCAAGTTTTGAAGATTTCTTTCAAGCACATCTGGAAGTGCAAGGGTTCCGGCAAGGGCCGCATCACCGCTTCCGGCGCTTTGGGCTTTGGTGGCGCTGGCAAATCCACGATAGATACTGTCGGAGATGCGCAGCCGAACAGGATTAGCGTTAGCAACCCTGATAGCAGCGATTTCATCATCATGGCCACCCGCTATACAAGGCCAAGGATGTCATCCAGTGGGCAGAAAAATACACATTACGCCGCGCCTAATCTGTACTAGCTCAGACTTGACCTGACGCAAACTGTCAGATAAGTTAGAGTTTCGCAGAGGCCGTTATACCTTCAGGTGTAGTGGTCAAGTATTTTCGGACACTGGGATAGGTTCTTTTTCTGCCATTTTTTGCTCATAGACACTGGGTGGCAGATTGCCCAGGGCAGAATGCAAGCGAACGTTGTTGTAAAAGCCCACAAT
>NZ_JBMPOR010000044.1:0-19569 GCF_049340265.1 Undibacterium sp. Di26W | reverse complement strand
AGCAAGAAATGGACAATGCCAATACGGGACTGGAAAGGAGCACTCAATCGCTTTACCATCCAGTTCGATGACCGGATGTCGCAGAACTAAACGAAAAACCGTTTACACAAAATTCCGGACACCCCCATCGACAGGATAGCAAGCGCTTCCCATAATTTGCATACATAAGAGTTATTGCTTGCGACAGGTTACTATCGCTGCGCATAAGTGTTAACTTGCCTTACCCTTATCGTCGGGAAAGCGTCTTTCTCTTCTGTTGCCACTGTTACAGTCCACAAGCTCGCTGTACGCAATACAATGAATCGATAATCCGTAATGTTCAGGCGTAGCACAAATTCAAGTGCTGCTCAGAGGTATCTCTTTGGGGGATTTTGCGGAATTTTGATGAAAAATATCCGATAAAGTTATCTAAAGACTCGGCAATTGAGTGGAATAAGTAGAACTCACCCCGTCGACAGGTTTTGTTGACGAATTGTCAAAAACGAAAGTTGCTCTTGTGATATTCGCTCAATTGGGGAATACTGCATTCAGGCGTTGTCAGTGACTTATCGACAAGTCAGGATAGAAACAGCTTGAAAGTGGGAAGTCTATGTTCCTTGCTTTGCACATTTCCTCAGATTACGTCAGGCGCATGGCGGGGTGGCATGCGGGTCTGGGTAAAGTCGTGCCTGGGCTGTTGCAGGCCATGCTGGCATCCTGTTTTTGCATGTTGTTTTGTGCCAGCGCGTTTTCCTATGCAGGCCAGGCGGGTCTGAAGTCCAGTCTCAAATATTTCCCGGTTGGCCCTATCTATGAATACCGCTGGAAGTTGCTTGAACTGGCGCTCGCACATACACGCGATGAGGCGGCCCCTGGCGGGCTGGAGCCTTTTGCTGAAGACGTGACCCAGAATCGTGGTATTTCTTTATTGCAGTCGGGTGTGATTGATGTCATTGCGCTTGGCACCAATACCGAGCGTGAGACGCAGATGCTGCCCATCAAAATCGACATTTTGCGTGGCATTATCGGTTATCGGGTGTTGGTGATTCGCAAGACAGACCAGGCCAGTATTGCACTGATGGATGAACAGGCATTGCGTCAGCAACTGACTTTTGGCCTGAACAGCCAGTGGGCGGATTTAGCGATTTTACGTGCCAATGGATTTACGGTAGTGACTTCGACTAACTATGAAAACCTGTTTGGTATGCTGGCGGCTGGCCGCTTTGATGCATTTACGCGCGGTTTGAATGAAGCCTACCTGGAAATCGAAAAACATAAAGTGCAATTTCCGCAGTTGATGACAGAAAAAAGCAAGGCGCTGTATTTCCCCTACCCGGTTTATTTTTGGGTGAACAAAGACAATAAACAACTTGCATCGAGAATAGAGCGTGGATTAAAACTGGCGCTGGCAGATGGCTCATTTCGCCAGTTGTTCGAGTCTTATCACGCAAAAGAAATAAAGCAATTGGCAAGCGAGCGGCGTCAAGTGATCAAGCTCGCTAATCCCGTTTTGCCAGCAGGTACATTGGAGCCGGATACCCGTTGGTGGTGGCACTAAAACGTAGTGTGAACTCTTGAAGGACAATCGATGTTCCTGGCGCAGACACTTTCCCGACGTTTGTTGTACACGATGCTGCCATGGTATCTGCTGGTTGCCATCAGCATGACCGTGGCACAATTGCTGATCCAGTATGTCAGCGTCAGCCGTGATATTGATGGTGATCTGGCTTCCCTGGGGCAGACGATTGCTCCGCATGTGAGCAATGCGGTATGGGAACTGGATCGTCCGCAATTGGTGAGCATCGCACAAAGTGCCAGCCAAAATGCCATCGTTACTGGTGTGCAGATAGAAAATGCTGCCGGAGAAATGTTGCTGGAAATGGGCAGCGTGCCATCTACAAGCAAAGAGCCAGCGGGTTTTTTTACGCGCCAGATCAAGCGTACTGTTATTCCTCTTTTTTATCATGCTCCACGTGGTGACAGCCGCTTGCTTGGTCAGTTGAAGATGTATTCTGGTCATGATGTGATCTGGAATCGTGTCAAGTACGGTTTCTTGATCGTGCTGTTGAATTCCATTATTGTCACCAGTGCCTTGTGGCTGATTTTTTTGTGGACCATACGCTATCGCTTGTCCAATTCTGTGACCACGGTTGCCACGGCAGTGGCCAACTGGCGGTTTCGTTCCAGCGATATGCCGATGGAAGATGTTCCTTATCCTTATCGGGATGAACTGGGTGAACTGGTGAAGGCTTTTAATGAAGGCCGTCAGCAATTATTTGTCTCCTTGCAGGAACTGGACGAGCTCAATCACAATCTGGAAAAAATAGTGACTGAGCGTACCCAGGAATTGCTGACGGCCAAGGAGCAGGCTGAATCCGCCAATCTTGCTAAAGGACAGTTCCTGGCGAATATGAGCCATGAAATTCGCACGCCCATGAATGCAGTGCTGGGCATGTTGTATCTGGCCCTTAAAGGCGAGCTAAGTTCCACCCAGCGCAATTATTTAAGCAAGGCACAAGGCGCAGCCCGTTCGCTGCTGGGTATCATCAATGACATCCTGGATTTTTCAAAGATAGCAGCAGGTAAACTGGGCATTGAGCAAATTGAGTTTTCGCTGGAAGCGGTGCTTGAGCAGCTTACCGATGCCATCAGCTACCAGACTGAACACAAGGGCATAGAATTCCTGATTCGTTATGATGTCAGCATTCCCCCTGTGTTGATAGGCGACCCTTTGCGGCTGGGACAGGTCTTATTGAATTTGTGTGGCAATGCGGTCAAATTCACGGAACATGGTGAGGTGGAACTGGGCTTTCAATGCCTGTCTTTGACTGAAACGGATGTACGGCTGCAAGTGTATGTGCGGGATTCTGGCATAGGTATCCCGGCAGATATCCGGGATGGCTTGTTTACCAAATTTACCCAGGCCGATCAGTCGACCACGCGCCGGTTTGGTGGCACCGGGCTGGGCCTGGCAATTTGTAAAAACCTGGTTGAGTTGATGGGTGGGCAGATTTGGATAGAGGATACCCAGCTTGGCAAGGGCACCACCTTTTGCTTTACCATTCAACTGAAAATAGCGACCAGGACACAAACTGCTGCCAATAGCCTGATAGAGCAAACCGGGCGGCTGCTGGATGATTTGCGCATCCTGGTGGTCGATGACAACCAGGTATCGCGTGAAATCCTGACAGAAATGTTGAGTTATTTTCATGTGGACGTCAGCACCGCAGAAAATGGTGGCAGTGCGCTCGACATGCTCAGAAACGCTGGTGACAAAGCCTACGATCTGATCTTGATTGACTGGCGCATGCCGGGCATGAACGGGGATGAGGTGACCAGGCGCATACGTAATGATACTGCCATCAGGTCTCAGCCCAAGGTCGTGATGGTGACCGCCCATGGCCGTGAGGATGTGATCCGTTTTGCCGAACAGGCGGGTGTGGATGGTTTCCTCATCAAACCGGTATCGCCTTCTGCATTATTGGATGGCATATTGACGGTACTTGGTCGTGCCCGCATCCTGGGGAGTGCTGACAGGCTGCGTGTAACACTGCCCGACCTGGCGGTCAGCGGTCAACTGGCGGGCGCCAGTATTTTGCTGGTGGAAGACAATGATATCAATCGTGAGTTTGTCACCGAATTGCTGCGCAGTGAAGGGATAGATGTGGATCAGGCCGTCAATGGCCTGGACGCAATCGAGCAAGTGCAAAGACATGACTATGACGCCGTGCTGATGGATATACAGATGCCAGTCATGGATGGCCTGGAAGCGGCACGGCGTATCCGTGCCCTGGTCAATGCGGATGGCAGTGCACGCTTTGCGCAACTTCCTATTATTGCGACGACTGCGCTGGCGATGGCACATGATGCAGAAAAGACACAGGCCGCAGGGATGAATGACCATGTCACCAAACCGATCGCGCCAGACAAGCTGATGGCGGTATTGGCCAAGTGGATACATATTCCAGACCCCAGGTCAGGTGCGTACCCCGCCACGCGCCAGGTACTTGACATCCCGCCAGGATGGCTGGCCGTGGCCGGTCTGGATGCGCACGAGGGCGTGCGTCGTATAGGGGGGAAAACTTCTGCCTATCTAAAGCAGTTGCGGCGCTTCAGGGTCAATTATGCGGATATGCCCAGCCAGTTGCAAAAGTTGCTGGAACACAAAAACCTGCTGCAGGCCGAAGAGTATTGTCATATGCTGAAAGGGGTGACAGGAAATGTTGCTGCCGTTGCATTGCACAGTAAAATAGCCGATATTGATAAGCTGCTAAAACAGGGGGAAGTGCCAGATCAGACACAACTGGATGAATTGCATAGCCTGGCACAAGACTTGTTTGCCAATATTGATAGACTGGACAGAGAGGCAGAAGCTGCCAATGCCAATAAGAATGCGAATGCCTCTGCGCCAGCAATCCTGGATGCCGCACAAGTTAACGTGCTATTGCAACAACTGGGTGAGGCATTAGAGTATGATCTGGGTAGTGCCGAGCCGGTACTGGCTGAGTTGCAAACCGGGGTCAGCGGGACACATCTGCAAGCGGACCTGGCTGCCATTGCGGCTAGCGTCGATGTGTTTGATATTGATGCCGCGCTCGCCTTGCTGACTGATCTGAAAAAACGTCTAAGTCCATTAAGCGAGTGACAGTCTCATGACCGACATTGCCCACGTTGCCCACATCGCCACTACCCGCCAGCGCATACTCATCGTCGATGATGTGGTTGAAAACCTGCATGGCTTGATGAACATGCTGCGTGATGAGTATGCGATCATTGCTGCCAGCGGCGGCGAAAAAGCTTTGGAACTGGCACAGCGACTACCCCATCCCGACCTGATATTGCTGGATATAAAAATGCCGGGGATGGACGGCTATTCTGTCCTGGTGCATTTGAAAGCCAATCCGGCTACGGCAGACATCCCGGTGATTTTTGTGACGGCCATTTCAGATGCCGGTGACGAAGCACGCGGCCTGACCCTGGGCGTGGCTGATTACATTACCAAGCCTGTCAATCCAGATCTCTTGCTGCTGCGCATACGCAACCAACTGGAATTGCAGCGCTATCGCCGCTATCCCATCAATTTTGATATTGCTCGCCATACTGATCCGGCACGTCCACCCACCTTGCTGGTGGTGGATGACGTGCCGGAAAATATTCATGAATTGCTGGAAGCACTAAAAGGCAGCTATCGCATCATGGTTGCCAATTCCGGCGCCAAGGCAATTGAAATGGTAGCTGGTGCAACGCCACCAGATCTGGTCTTGCTGGATATTATGATGCCGGGCATGGATGGGTATGAAGTTTGCCGCCGCATCAAGGCTACCGCTGCCGGCAATCGTATCCCTGTCATCTTCGTCACCATCTTCGATACCAAGCAACAAAAACTCAAAGGCTTTGACGTTGGCGGTGCAGACTACATTACCAAACCCTTTGACATCGATGAGGTATATGCGCGCGTGCGCACCCATCTGGAACTGGCCAGACTCAGGCATTTTCTTGAACAACTAGTCGCACAACGTACGGCATTACTGATCAAGAGCGAAGAAAAATACCGCATCCTGGCTGATTATTCACCCAACTGGGAATACTGGATGGCACCCGATGGCAGCTATCTGTATGTGTCGCCAGCTTGTCTGGAAGATTCTGGCTATACCCCGGAAGAGTTTTTTGCAGATGCGGGGCTGATAGAAAAAATCATTCATCCTGACGATCTGGATGCATGGAAATTACATGGGCCACATTCAGGCGAATCCGGCGACCCAAGCGAATCAAGCGACCCAAATGACATAAATGACACCAGCGGTGCACATGCTTCCGCCCTAATTTTTCGTATAAAAGCCAAGGACGGGACAGAGCGCTGGATAGAACATGTGTGCAAAACGGTGCACGATGTCAGCGGCAAATACCTGGGCTTGCGCGGCTCGCACCGTGATATTTCGCAACGTCGCTATGCCGAAGAAAAGCTGGATTTTTTCATCAACCGTGATCCGCTCACGGGCTTGCCTAATCGCGCCCTGTTCCATGAATTATTGAATCATGCCTTGCAATATGCTGAACGTGAACAGACGCAGTTTGCCTTGCTGTATATTGATCTTGATAATTTCAAGACCATCAATGAAAACCTGGGCCATAGCCTGGGTGACCAATTATTGATAGAAGCTGCAAGACGTCTGAAAACCTTGCTGCCCGATAGTAATGCGATTGCCCGCATCAGTGGCGATGAGTTCAATATCATCCTTCATCCAGGAGATGGCATGCCCTGGGTAGATCTGCTGGCACAGCGCGTGATAGAGGAAATGGCCAGGCCTGTCGAACTCGGCACGCATAGCGTGTATGTCGGTGCCAGTATCGGTATTGCCTTGTACCCCAATGACGGTAGTGATACTGAATCCCTGCAAAGCAATGCCGCCTCCGCCCTGCATCAGGCCAAGGCGCAGGGGCGTGGCCTCTTGCGTTTCTTTTCTTCTGATATGAGTCGTCGCGCCAAAGAGCGCCTGACGCTGGAAGCAGACTTGCGTCGCAGCATAGAACGTGACGAATTGCGCTTGCATTATCAACCTCAGGTGGATTTGATCAGCGGTCACATCGTGGGGCTGGAGGCGCTGGTGCGCTGGCAACATGCTGTGCGCGGCCTGATCCCGCCAAATAGTTTTATATCGCTGGCCGAAGAGAGTGGTTTTATCGTGCAGTTGGGGGCCTGGGTCTTGCGCAAGGCTTGCCAGCAAATCAAGCAATGGTCAAATATGGGTTTTGATTTGCGTCAGGTCGCGGTCAATATATCTGCGCTGCAGTTGAGCCGCGGGACTTTGGTGGAAACAGTGCGGGCATGTTTGCAAGAAACCGGTATCGCAGCCCACCAGCTGGAACTGGAAATCACGGAAAGCAGCATCATGCTGGACCAGGAGCAGTCTTTCAAATCCCTGGCGGATTTAAAAGCGCTGGGGGTGCGATTGTCTATTGATGATTTTGGCACGGGGTATTCTTCTCTCGCCTATCTGCAACAACTTGAAGTACACAAACTCAAGGTTGACATGGCCTTTGTGCGTGACATGACGAGCAATAGCGGCAATGCGTCCATCGTCAAGGCCATCATTGCCATGGGCCATAGCCTGGGTCTGGAAGTCATTGCAGAAGGGGTGGAAGATATAGGTCAGGCGCGCTATCTGCGTGCCCTGCAATGCGATGTCATGCAAGGGTATCTGATCAGCAAACCCCTGCCCGGTGACGCCATGACGGATTTCATGGATACCTATGTTCCGCAAGAAACCCAGGCCGAAGAAGAGCGATTGGCGCTGTTGCTGGTGGATGACGAAGCCGGTATCCTGTCTTCGCTGTCACGCTTATTCCGTCGGGAAAATTATCATATATTGGTTGCCAGCGGTGCCGAAGAAGCGCTGGCATTGTTGGCATTGCACCCAGTGGGTGTGATCCTGACTGACCAGCGAATGCCAGGCATGACAGGCACAGAATTATTGGCCCGTACACGCAAACTGTACCCCAAGACCATACGCATGGTCTTGTCCGGTTATACCGGTCTGGATAGCCTGACTGAGGCGATCAATCGCGGTGAAATTTATAAATTCCTGACCAAACCATGGAACGACCAGGATTTGCTGGAAGCAGTACGCGAGGGTTTTCGGCGGTATGCAGAGTTGAATGGCAATGAAACAAAAAATGAATAAAATGAATAAACAGGACTTACGCAATGAAGTGTTGAAGTAGGGGGTTGAAGCCTGAATTTGCGTCAGCGTAGTACTACTGAAAATTTCTCTGCTAAAAAATCCACCAGCGCCCGTACCCGGTTTGGTATGAAGCGCCCGCTGGGCAGCAGCGCATGCAGTGGATAGGGATCGCTCTCCCAATCCGTCAACAGTTGCACCAGGCTGCCGTCTTGCAGTTCTGTCCTGACGTCGATCAATGACTTGAAAATGATGCCGGCACCGGCCACTGCCCACATGCGAGCCAGCGAGGCGTCGTCAACGCTGCGGTCGCCGCTTACACGTATTTCCTTCCATTTTCCTTGCTGGGCAAAGCGCCAGGTTTTGTGCAGACGACCATTGCGCTCGAAAATCAGGCAGTTGTGTTGCGTCAGGTCGTGCGGGGTTGTGGGAGCAGGGTGGCGGGCCAGGTAGGATGGTGCGGCGCATAGCAGGGGGTGGTTTTGGCACAGCAGGCGGGCTACCAGGCGTGAATCTGTCAGGGTGCCATAGCGCAGCGCCACATCGACTTCATCACGCACGACATCCAGCGGCCTGTCGCCCACATTCAGTGCCAGTTGCACGCCCGGGTGCAGGGCCAGGAATTCATCGAGCCAGGGCAGCAGGGTAGTACGCGTCAGGTCGGACGGGGCGGCGACCCGTATCGTGCCAACCAGAGCGGTGCGGGCCTCTGATACCTGCGATTCGCCTTCATCGAGTAAATCAAACGCCCTTTGCGCATAGTCAAGCAGGATTTGCCCTTGGGCGGTGATGCGCAATGCCCGGGTTGACCGTTCAAACAGGCGTGTACCCAACTGGGTTTCCAGTCGCTTCATGGCGGCGCTGGCAGCTGCCGGTGTCATGCCCAGCACACCGGCAGCACCAGACAGTGAGCCACAGCGCGCTGTCTGCACCAGCACATGCAGGTCGCCTATATTTTCAATTTTCATTTGAAAGTGATAGTTATTTATTGAGCTTATCAATTCACGCTTCAGATTCTACAATGTCTGGACTGATCTGGAAATGGTTCCGGACACCATGCGACATACTCAAGGATTATTTATGCGGGCCATTGCTTACCGCCATTGTTTACCCATCGATAACAGCGCATCCCTGGAAGATGTGGAATTGCCAACACCAGCGCTGGAAGCACGCGACCTGCTGGTGCGGGTGAATGCTATTTCGGTCAACCCTGTCGACACCAAGCTCAGATCAGGCAGCGCACCTGCTGAAGGCCAACTGAAAGTATTGGGTTGGGATGCGGTTGGCGTGGTTGAGGCTGTCGGTTCTGCCGTCAGCAATTTCAGCGTGGGTGACCGGGTGTATTACGCCGGTGCCATCAACCGTCCTGGCGCAAATAGTGAATTGCATGCCGTGGATGAACGCATCGTCGCCAGGGCACCAGCCAGCCTGGACGATGCGCAGGCTGCTGCCTTGCCACTGACCAGCATTACGGCCTATGAATTGCTGTTTGATCGTTTGGGCGTACCCAAGGATGGTGGTGCCGGGCAGACGCTGCTGATCGTCGGTGGTGCCGGTGGTGTCGGTTCCATACTCATACAACTGGCGCGTCAGTTGACGCAGTTGCGGGTGATTGCCACTGCATCACGCCCCGGCACACGGCAATGGTGCCTGGATCTTGGCGCGCATGCGGTCATCGATCATTCAAAACCACTTAGCGAAGAACTCAAGGCGCTGGGTATTGATGGCGTGGATATCGTCGCCAGCCTGACGCAAACGCCGCAACACTATGCGCAAATTATCGCCAGCCTGAAGCCGCAAGGCCGCCTGGGTGTGATCGATGATATGGCAACACTGGATCTGATGCAGTTGAAATCCAAATCGATTTCCCTGCATTGGGAACTGATGTTCACCCGTTCGATGTTCCAGACACCGGACATGGATGAACAAGGCAAGTTGCTGGCCGAAGTGGCAGCACTGGTCGATGCCGGTAAGGTACGCACCACAGTCAACGCCAATTTTGGCAGTATCAGTGCCGCCAACCTGCGCAAGGCCCATGCCCTGATAGAAAGCGGCAAGGCACAGGGCAAGATTGTATTGCAGGGTTTTTGATTGCAGGTATGCAGTCCAGTGAGGCTGACCAGCATCTTCTACCGTAGTGCTTCTACCAAAAAATCCACCAGGCTGGTGAGTTTGCGTCATGGGTAGGGGGCAAGGCCCAACTTTTCTTTTAATTGGATAAAAATTTATGCAAACGACACAAATCACTAAATCATTTCCCGCAGCCAGTATCACGGCGAGTGCAGCAGCGGCTTTGATTGCTGCGGCCAGTGCTGCTGCGCGCGACATTGGCATTACTGTCACCATCGCTGTCACAGACAATGCCGGTCATTTGAAAGCCTTTGAACGGGCTGACAATGCCGCTTTCCTGACGGTGGATGTGGCCATTGACAAGGCCTGGACGGCGGCGTCTTTTGGCATACCCACACACAGCTGGAATGCCATCATCAGCAATGATGTCGTAGCCCAGTTGGCCCACAGGCCGCGCCTGGTTGCCGTTGGCGGTGGCTGCCCTATCATCGATAATGGCGTCGTCATCGGTGGCATAGGCATATCCGGCGGTAATGCGCTGCAAGACCAGCAAGCCGCTGAAATTGCGCTGGCCGCTTTGGGTTTTGCAGTGAAGGCATAATTTCCATTATTCCCTGCCTTTACACTCAGTAGCCCGGTGCATACTTGCCCATGCATTTGGCTTTATTTGCAAAATGTCAGAGATGTGGTCGCCACATACCCATGAAGGCGACGGCAATGCCAATGCCGCTGGCCACGCTCAACACCAGCAGCACGCCTGCCATGCTGTATCGGGCGGCTGTACTTTTGCTATCTTGTGCGCGCAGATACAGTTCCAGTACCAGCAGGGGAATCAGCGAATTGGCAAATGACAGGAAGCTCAAGAATGGCCCTTCAAAGGTCTTGGGGTTAAACCCGATGGGGCCCTAGGTCGATGTTAGCCACCACAACGACCAGTCTATTTTTTGTCTTCACTCAAGGCATAGGCGACAATCGCATTAGCATGCCCATGTCCTAACTCGTGTTCCGTCTTGAGTTTGTTCACTATCTCCATGTGCTTCAACCCTTTGCTTTGTTGAACCAGGTCCAACCAATGCTGGATGGGCTTGCCATACTTCTTTTCTATTGATGGAAAATAAGATGCTGGGCCTTTGACTTTTTCTTCATTAGACATGTGATCTAGCCTTTTCTTTCATCAGGTTTGTAAGATAGATCGACGTGTTGTTAATGTGAAACATATTACTGCATACCCCGCCACGCACACATACTGAAAGTGTAGTGAAGTATTAAATTTATAGCAATAAAATAGAATCTTTTCTCGTTTCCGCTCGGAATTTTTTCGTTCAAATAACATTGCTCGACGTAAATTTAGAAAAAATGGTGTATTTTTGAAAATATAATTAGATAATTGATATAATGCCATATGTCGCAATCCCAGCGTCCTTATTCGACTCTATTTCTATACTTCGATAATCTGATTGCTGATAAAAAGGTCACGCAGCATTGAATTTCTTGATGCATCAACTTTAAAAATAGCAGCAATTGATAGTGATAAGCAGAAACGCGACCTTAATTGGTGCGCCAAGTGTTACACCAGCTTTGCCTGGGGTGGATATTCAGCTCTGAATTCTTACAATAATTGAAGACTTTATTAACTTCCTGGAGCGGTCAACTGCCGTTTCCAGGTCTAACTTGGGATACCTAAATGTCACACCAAAAATCATTTCAGTATCAACACACATTCTTTTGGCTTGCGGTCACTGCATTATGTTCTGCTCCTGTCTTGGCCAAGGAAAATGTAGCGCTTAGTCCGACACTGAATGCACTTAATCATCGCTTGTTGCAAATGCCGCCATTGTTGACACCAAATGACTTACCTGCGGGTCACACACCTAGCGCAAGAGACCAATTCGAAAAATCCTACGACCTGTTTATTCGCTATACCGAAGGTAGTATTTACAACCCGCTGACAGGCAAAGCGGATAAAGTTAAATTGCGCGCCTACCAGCAAAAAACCGATAAGTCCTGGGCTGCCGATGCGCTTGGTGCAGCACGCTTTCAAGCACCCAGTGTTGTGGTTGTACCCGGCCAAACGGTACGTTATAAGCTGCATAATCAATTGCCAGAACAGGTCGAAAAATTAGCTGAGCATACGGATCAAACCGAAGTTCAATGTACGCCAACGGCATTGAATGCGCCTGGTAGTCCTGGCTGTTTTAATATCACCAATCTGCACTCACATGGCTTGTGGATTTCGCCGAGCGGGAATAGCGACAATGTATTACTGTCGATCGAACCGAATGTCAGTTTTGAGTATGAATACAATGTTCCGGTAGACCATCCTGCAGGAACGTTTTGGTATCACCCGCACGTGCATGGCACAACAGCGATGCAAGTAGGCAGTGGCATGACAGGTGCCTTGATCGTAAAAGGTGATCGCTATCCCAGTCCCACAGGAAATGGTGATCTGGATACTTTGCTAAAGAAATTCGAACCTAAGGGCGGTAGCAGTGCTGAAGTCATGATGCTGCAACAAGTGCCTTACGCTTGCTTTGACAATACACCGGATAAACCCTATTCAAATTACCATACTACTTATGGCAAAGATAAAGATGGCAAGCCAAAAGAAGTGGGGCCCTGGACTTGCAGCGAAAACGAAGTCGGTGTGGTGGAGAGCTTTGGTCAAGTGGAGAGTCCAAGTATCTGGCGTACTTCAGGGCGTTATACGATGATCAATGGTCAGGTACAGCCCAAAATCGTCATGGCAGACAATACTGTATATCGCTGGCGTTTGATTGATGCAGGTTTTCAAGATACGGTGAAATTGCGCATCAAGCAGATCGACAGCATCAATGATGTCGATGCCTTATTGAGTGGGAAGAAGTCGATAGAGGAAGTTTGCAATGGCAGCGATGTATGGCAATTTGAAGTCGCCAGCGATGGATTGACGCATGCCAAGGCGATTTCAAAAAACACGAATTACCTACAGCCTGGTTATCGCAGCGATATTCTGTTTGCGCTGCCCAATGCAGGTAAATATTGCGTCTACGATGACAAAGCAGCTTCTTCGCTTAACAATGACGCGGCAAAAAATGCACGCTTGCTGGCAGTGATAGACGCGAGCAAGCCTGGTCAAGCCATCGGCAAAGCAAACCACGCAACAGATCAAGCGAGCCAAGCCAAATTCATGACTCAGCAGTTGCTCGCGGCGGCACAAACACAACCGCCTTCTGTGCGCGAACAAGTCAAAGAGAATTTAAGGAACGATTTGCAACTCAATAAATTTGTGCCGCATCCGAGTTTTACTCCTGAAAATCTGGCTGTACTGAATAGTAAACCTAAAGAATACGTGACCTTTAATATTGCCAAGGTCTTTGATATTGCCAAGGCAGAAGACAAAACACGCTTTATGGTTGAGGGACAGTTTGATCCCAATCTGCAACCGAGTCTTGACTATACCTATAAACCAGACCGTGTTGACCACACTCTGATTTTGGGGACTGAGCAGATTTGGACACTCAGATCCAAAGCAGGTAGCCATCCATTCCATATCCACGTTAACCCTTTTCAAATTGTTGGCGTCAAATGGGTGGGCAAAGATCCTGAAGACAAGAGCACCGACTTCTATCAACAGTATCAAAATTTAATTGGCACTTGGAAAGATACGCTTCTGGTGGCACCAAATTACGAAATCGAAATTGCAACCCGCTACCAGCGGTACATCGGCGAATACGTCCTGCACTGCCATATTCTTGAACATGAAGACCAGGGCATGATGCAAAACGTCAAGGTGGTCGTTCCAAATGGAAAAGGTGGTGCTTCTGCTGGCGCACATGGTGCACATGGCGTACAGAGTGGACATGCTGGACACTGAGTCACACTAAAGTCACCCAAATTTTTACAAATAAAAACACCTCCACATCGTCACGAAAATGTGTACTTTTGTGGAGGTTTTTTTTAGTCGCTAAAAAATGCATACCGAATCCAGAAGGAATCCAGAAATGAAACTATCGAATTATCGATTGCTTGCGGCTCTATTATGTCTGGGGTTAAGCAGCACCAACGCTCTTGCGCAAAAAGCCGATTTGCCAGCATCCATGATTGAGCTCAAAGTCAACGATAACCTTACGCGTGAAGTCAAATATCGTAAGAACATTGATGACTTAACGCCTGCAGAACTCGCAGCATATGAACATGCTGTAAAAATGATGAAGCGCAAAAGTGAGCAGAATGTTTTTGATCGTACTGGTTTTCTGTGGCAGGCATGGGTGCACGATTGCGCATCGATTGATGTGTTCGACCAACGCACTGCGTCCTTGTCCACAGAAAAAATGACAAGGTTGCTGGGCAACCCTAATCTCGATAGCTGCAATGTGCGCAATTTTCTCAATGTTCCAAATGGCACGAAGACCCACCAGGAATACCCGGGTGAATGCGAGCATAGAAAGAATACTTTTTTGCAATGGCATCGTGCAGAATTGTATTATTATGAACTAGCCTTGCAAGCTGCGGATCCCGAAGGGATTTTCGGGCCAAGCACAAAGAACGTCACCCTGCCATATTGGAATTTCACAAAAAAACCGAGCGGTGTGCGCTATCCAAAAGCGTTTGAAAATATAAATTCCCCCCTTTACGACACGACGCGTAGCCGTGAACAATTAACCCGTAGCCTGCCGCAAACCTCACCCTATTTAATGGCCTACCAGATTTTTTACCTGGACTGGAATGCTTTTGGTGGTAACGAATATGGACTCAGCACTGGCGGTAAATTGGAAACCCAAATTCACAATAAAATGCATTATGGCTATGTGAATGGCAACATGGGACAAAACACGACAGCAGGCTTGGATCCGATTTTTTATGTCTTCCATAACTTCCTCGATTACAGCTTGGAAAAATGGATTCAGGAACATGGTACGGAACAAATGAATGGCAGTAATCGAAACACTTATCTGCGCGGTGAACAAGACGATGGTCTGCTCAAACCGATAGATTTCAATACGGGGAGTGGAGGCGAAAAACGCAGCGATTCAGGTTCGTACACGGAAAATATGGGGGCTGCCGGTATTTACTTTAATACGATCAAACTGGGCTATGGTTTTCAGTCGCAAACTGGCGATGAATTTTTGCGCAGAGATGAAATTCAGGCTTTGATCGATGGACATGCGCAAGCCGGTTATGTGTTTGGCGATAATCAAATCAGTCTGTTCAGTGCATTGTTAAGCCATAGCGAAAGCGAAGCTGTCGCCAATCCACAGGTTAAGCGCACTGGCAAGTACATCATTCCCAGCGCAATAGTTAGCAATCCGAACAAAGTAAACGTAAAATTTTCACGCATTGATCACACCAAAGATTACAGCTTTCAAGCGGACGTATACCTGTATCCAGCAGATGTTGAAGAAGCGATTACAGACAAGGATTTTCGCGACCGTTACTTGATTTCCAGCACAGCATATTGGGCATTGGTTGGCCATCACGCGCATGGAGATATTGTCATCAGCGAAGATGTCACGGGTATCATCAATAGCTTGATTGGTAAAAAACAAGGACAGGAATGGAAAGTCACGGCAGCCATCAGCGGCACCAAAACGGCTCCAATCATTGATAAGGATTTCAGTGCGCCAGAAATATTGATTTATTCCAACGTATCCAAATAATGAAGAAAGTGCCGAGGATAGAAAAGTGAAAAAACTAAGCTTTAAAGACGATATTAAATGCCTGTTTTCAAAATACACTGCCGAAATGGACAAGGTGAAACTGGCCACGGAAAGCGGAACACAAACGCTGCACTTGGGTAACTATGAGAGTGTGAAATTTTTCTATTACCAGATACAAGTAGCCATTCATGGTTATGACTATGATCGAGCAAATGGCAAGTGGTTGGTGAAGTCAGAAGAACGTTTACCAGTCAGAGGTGGCAAGTATGATGAGTTCATCAAAGCAGCGCCACATCCTATGCCGCCATCTGGCAAGTTGCCTCAGGAAGCGATCAATATATACGACCAGTGGGTCAGGGAAGGCATGCTCCCATAACTTTCCATCGGAAAAATTAGATATCATCTACCCCATCAGGAGCCATACATGGCACACACGAATTTACGCATCCATCCCGTCATTGGTATTGCCCGCGTGGGCAATAGCGAAGAATATTATCTCGGCCCGGAAAGCATGGCTGGGATGGATATTCCAGGTCAGGCAATGAAAGGTGGTTTGCCGATCAAACCCGGTACAGAACAGACGCCCATCATGAGTAGCGACTTGCGCGATGCTAGCGGCAAGTTGAAGCGACAAGCTGCGCGCTTCAGAATTTATCAGTATGACTTCCCCGATCACAGCAGTATTGAAACTTATCCCAATGGCGGCGGAAGTGAAATTCGGATTGGCAGCATGGTGGATGGAAAGACAGTCAAAGATATCGTGTGGACTGTGCACTTAGCGAATAAAAAGGCCAACAGTTGGCTAGGTGGTGAAGGCGTCATGCCATTCGAACAGGGTGAGTTTCCAAAGTTACGCAATCCCACATTTGCAAACTGCGCTGATCCCGCCGATCCGCAGCGCCTCAAGAAACTGGTTATCGATGCGGGTCCGCGTGCTTTGCATGCAGCGAGTGGTGGCAGCATCCGTTTCGACAAAGTGACATTACCCTGTTACGGTGAGGTGAGCACGGGGGCGATTATCGACCTGGCCAACTACCCCATCTCGTTTCCCGCCAGCGAAGATGCAGACACTGAGTCAGAAATTTATAGCCGCAAAATTCAAACCCTGGGTGCATTGAGTTCCGAAAGCAATGGGCGTCTTTTGGTATTGGGCGGTTATGGTTTGGCTTGCGGCTTCGACGCGCAAGGCAATTACGCGCCGCATGCGAGTCTGAATCAAAACGTCAATAACGACAATTGGCTGGACGATACCGCAGATGGCCCCGTGACAGCATTTTTAATATTCGACGATGGCAGTACGCGCCCAGTTGACGGCAGTGCCTGGGTGATTTCAACCGACCCAGCCTATGCGCCACAAACGACAAACGTCGTGACATTGTGGGACGAGTTGTATACCACTTGGCTGGAAAATTTCGCACTGCAACCCGCTGTGTATCAAGATCAAAAATATCAAGTGAGTTTCAAGCCCAATTATGTGCAAGATGTATTTCCTGTCTTGCGCGCAGCATCCTTACAGAAATGGAATGTCAGTTTGCCGGACAAAGCTGTGGAGAGACATGATTTCCTTGGAGACTTGCCTGCGGATGGATTGGATTTTCCGATCATGAATTTTATCCGCGACCCAAACTATGCGGATGGTTCGACAATAGGTTCTCCGCTGATGCCCCTGTCTCTGGGCGATGAGGGAAAAAGTTTTTTAAGCCTTACTACCAGCCAATACTTTTTCATGTCGCAATGGGCTAATGATATTTATCAGCGCCCCGACGATACGCCATCGGCTTCCTTGGGGCCTGGTGAATTGCTCGATAAGACCATCCTGTTCAATTGCCTGGGCGGACGCTTTGGTCCAGGTATAGAAATGGGCTTTAGTGTTCGTGACCCCAATCTCTATCACGCAAATTGGTCCACGCCTGGCAGCGCAGGACCATTCCGCATCAATATGCAAGTACTGGATTACAGTAAGGCGAGCAAGGATACGCCTTTTCTGGACGTTGGTTATACGCCGCTACGCAAGTCCCCAGTGCAACCTGGGGACTTTTGCAAATTCATGGCGCTGCCTTGGCATACCGATTACAACTCTTGCGCAACCCACCTTCCCGACCCCAACCCGGGCGGTGAATTGACCGATGAAAATATCGACGCTGCAACAGACATGAATTTTGCTGGGCTCAATACTTTTACCTTCGCATCCTGGCCTGCACAAAGACCGGTTGCGGTGTACACCTATCGCGATGTGGTTGCAAACAATGGCTATGTCGTTGCTCGCGATGGGACAAAGGCAGTTCAGCGTTTTTCTGTACGTGGTAACGGTACGAAGGCAAGGCGATTTGAGGATGAGGGCTTTAACCGTCCAGCGATGAACACAGGGCGTTACCAAGACCGCAAAGAATTCCTATTGAACTGGAGTCGTGTCGGTTTCATCCTGCAAAGTCGGGCGATAGCGCAGGATGCTGATGCACCATCTCTGAAAAGCGAGGATTATTTTCTTGAAGTGAGTAGCCAATTCGAAACCGATGAAAGCAATTTGGTTGAGTATTGGCCAAATACGGTAATCGACAAACTCTATGCACCTGAACCAGAAAAGAAAAAATAAGTGTCAATAGAAAATCCCTCGCGATTCCGGGTCGCCATAATCGGTGGCGGCCCGGCGGGTAGTGCATGCGCACTGGCATTGGCGCAACGTGGGGTGTCGAATGTAGTGCTGATTGAAGCGCATGATTACAGCCAATTTTGTATAGGCGAAAGCATTCCACCGGAAAGCCTGCGCCTGTTTCAGGCGCTCGAAATCGATCAGGCATTTCTGCTTGAAGGCCATGCGCCTTGCTACGGCAGTTGTTCATACTGGGGCAGCGACAAACGCGGCTATAACGACACCTTGATGAATCCGTTCGGACACGGCTGGCATTTGGATCGACGCAAATTTAATCGATTTTTAGCCGGGCAGGCGCAAAGTCGTGGAGTCGAGCTGCGCGTCAATACCATGCTCAAAGATGTCATTTCCAGTGTTGCATCCGGCTATGAGCTCCACTTGGCAGAGAAGACATCGACTACGCCAGATCAAACCCGTATCCATGCCGATTTTGTCATTGATGCGAGTGGACCACGCGCCGTATTTGCGCGCAAGTGCGGCAGTCAAAAGCGCAATGCTCATGCGCTGGTTTGCCTGGCCAGGCGTTTTGCAATCACGGATACTCAAGTTGAGAAAAACGGTTTAACACACCTCGAAGCAGTACGGCATGGTTGGTGGTATGGCGCAAACTTGCCTGATGCGACTTTGTTGCTAGCGTTTTATAGCGATGCCAATACAGTCAAGGCTCAGCAACTGCAACAAATCCAGGCTTGGGATGCACTGATGGCCGCCGCACCTCATACGCAAAAATTGGCGCAAGCTGGTATCCCCATGTCCGATGGAATACTCAGTTTTCCTGCTCCCGTTTATTGCCTGGATCAACTCCATGGCGCAAACTGGCTGGCAATCGGTGATGCGGCTTCAGCCTACGACCCGCTCACCTCGCAAGGTATTTGCAAAGCCATCGCCAACGCCATCGCGGCAGCAGACGCCATCGTGAACAAGGGGGAGATACGAGATGTGGCACAGTCGATACGAATGCAGTATCAACAATTCTCTGTGTTGTGCAAGCAATACTATCGACAAGAGCAACGTTGGCCCGATTCCCCATTTTGGGAGAAATATCATATTGCGCATGAGTTAATCAGCAGCGCATCATAGACACAGCGGATTTTTTAAGGAGCGTCTGATTGAATTCAAATTTTCTTAAACTTCCTAAGCAAGTACAGTTCATTCATAAAAATGCTCGCGAGAGCATGTTTTTAACTGAAAATTAGAATAAATGTTTCCGTTTTCCACCGCTTTTGCGCGATTTTTCGCACCATGAAGACCACGGCGATTTGTCGAGGTCCTGGCAGTGCAGGCCAGCGCGGAGCGGATGTATGGGCGGTTTTCATGCAGCAAAGATAGCCCTTGCTGTAAATTTCGACAAGTCATCCCGCTGACTATGCGATGGGTGACGGTTTTCGGGGGCTGAATGACGGTGTGAGCTTGCGCTTACCCGGGCTGGCTTAGAACCTTACATGGACGCCGCCATTTGCCAAGTAAAAAACGCATCATGATTTGCAGGAATAGATTGCACGCTTACATCCGGCCTGTTATTGCGACAAATGCCGCTGGCCCCTATGGAATTCGC
>NZ_JBMPOR010000043.1:0-21290 GCF_049340265.1 Undibacterium sp. Di26W | reverse complement strand
CGCCGAATTTTTTCGACAGAACTGTCGCGATCGCTGCTGTCAGTGTGGTTTTGCCGTGATCAACGTGACCAATTGTGCCTACGTTTACGTGCGGCTTGGTGCGCTCGAACTTACCTTTTGCCATTTTATTCTTCCTTCAAAAAGAACGATTTATCAACAATAGAAAACCTACCCCGGCATGGGGCAGGCCTTTGATTCTTTATTACTTAGCTTTGGATGTGACGATCGCGTCGATAACATTCTTCGGCGCTTCAGAGTAGTGCTTGAATTCCATCGAGTACGTTGCGCGACCCTGGGTAGCGGAACGCAGCGATGTGGAATAACCAAACATCTCAGACAAAGGCACTTCAGCTTTGATGATCTTGCCACCGCCGCCAGCGATTTCGTCCATGCCCTGAACCATACCGCGACGTGAAGACAAGTCACCCATGACTGTACCAGCGTAGTCTTCAGGTGTTTCAACTTCAACCGCCATCATTGGTTCCAGGATAACTGGGCTTGCTTTACGGCAGCCATCTTTGAACGCCATCGAACCCGCCATACGGAAGGCGTTTTCGTTGGAGTCAACGTCATGGTAAGAACCGAAGAACAGTGTGACTTTAACGTCAACCACTGGATAGCCAGCCAATACACCAGAAGTCAGCGTTTCACGTACGCCTTTTTCAACTGCAGGGATGTATTCGCGTGGAACTGTACCGCCTTTGATCGCGTCAACGAATTCAAAGCCTTTACCTGGTTCTTGCGGTTCGATCTTCAGAACAACGTGACCGTACTGACCACGACCACCAGATTGCTTAACGAATTTACCTTCGATTTCTTCGCAAGTTTTGCGGATAGTTTCGCGGTAGGCAACTTGTGGTTTACCCACTGTCGCTTCAACGTTAAATTCACGTTTCATACGGTCAACGATAATATCCAGATGCAACTCGCCCATACCGGCGATAATTGTTTGACCAGATTCTTCGTCAGTACGTACGCGGAAAGATGGATCTTCAGCAGCCAGACGGTTCAATGCCAGGCCCATTTTTTCCTGGTCGGCTTTGGTTTTTGGCTCAACTGCCTGAGAAATAACTGGCTCTGGGAATATCATGCGTTCCAGAACAACAATTGCTTTTTCATCACACAGCGTATCACCAGTGGTTGTGTCTTTCAGACCAACCACCGCAGCGATATCACCCGCCATCATTTCTTTGATTTCTTCACGTTGGTTCGCATGCATTTGAACCAGACGGCCGATACGTTCTTTTTTCTCTTTAACAGAGTTGTAAACGCTGTCGCCAGAATTCAATGTACCAGAGTAGCAACGGATAAAGCACAATTGTCCAACGAATGGATCAGTTGCGATTTTGAACGCCAGTGCAGAGAATTTCTCTGAATCTTCAGCTTTACGGACAACTGGTTCGTCATCTTCGTTCAGACCTGGAACCGGTGGGATGTCCAATGGGGATGGCAGGTATTCAACAACCGCATCCAACATCGCCTGAACACCTTTGTTCTTAAATGCAGTACCGCACATCATAGGAACGATTTCAGAAGCGATAGTACGTTGACGCAAAGCAGCTTTGATTTCTTCTTCAGTCAAATCACCTTCTTCAAGGTATTTGTTCATCAGTTCTTCACTGGCTTCAGCAGCTGCTTCAACCATGTTTTCACGCCATTTTTTTGCGTCAGCCAACAGGTTTTCAGGGATATCACGGTATTCAAATTTCATACCTTGAGATGCAGCATCCCAAATGATCGCTTTCATTTTGACCAGATCGATAACGCCTTCGAACAGGTCTTCAGCACCGATAGGTACTTGCAGAGGAACTGGGTTGGCTTTCAAACGTGCACGCATTTGATCGTACACTTTGAAGAAATTCGCGCCAGTACGGTCCATCTTGTTGACGAATGCCAAACGTGGGACTTTGTACTTGTTAGCCTGACGCCATACGGTTTCAGACTGAGGCTGCACGCCACCTACTGCACAGTAAACCATGCAGGCGCCATCCAGAACACGCATGGAACGTTCAACTTCAATCGTGAAGTCAACGTGGCCTGGCGTATCAATGATGTTGATGTGATGTTCAGGGAAATTGTTCGCCATGCCCTTCCAGAAACATGTCGTCGCAGCGGAAGTGATGGTGATACCACGTTCCTGCTCTTGCTCCATCCAGTCCATGGTGGCTGCGCCATCATGCACTTCACCAATTTTGTGGTTTACACCGGTGTAAAACAGAACACGTTCTGTAGTCGTTGTTTTACCGGCATCAATGTGAGCAGAGATACCGATATTACGGTAACGCTCAATGGGGGTCTTACGGGCCATAGCTAATCCTAAATCTTTTAATGGACAAAACCGAGCGCATTTTTTTACAAAAATCGCGCCCGGCCTGATTCAAAATACTTGCCAGAGCCATTGTATGATTGACACACAATCGCTCCTTACTCTTACTCTTAGAAGCGGAAGTGAGAGAAGGCCTTGTTGGCTTCAGCCATACGATGGACTTCATCACGTTTCTTCATTGCGCCGCCGCGGCCTTCTGCGGCTTCCAGCAATTCACCACCCAAACGTTGTGGCATGGATTTTTCGCTACGCTTGTTAGCGGCTTCACGCAACCAACGCATAGACAAAGCCAGGCGACGAACTGGACGAACTTCTACAGGCACCTGGTAGTTAGCACCACCAACACGGCGGGATTTAACTTCAACCAGTGGCTTGGCGTTGTTGATTGCCAGCGCAAACACTTCCAAAGGATCTTTACCAGATTTTTGTTGGATGTGATCGAATGCGCCGTAGATGATGCCTTCAGCAACAGATTTCTTGCCGGACAACATCAATACGTTTACAAATTTTGCTACTTCTACATTACCGAATTTTGGATCCGGCAGTACGTCCCGTTTCGGGACCTCACGACGACGTGGCATTTCAATTCCTTTCAATCTTCAGTTGAGTACAAAGCAACATTTTGCTTCACACTCGCGACAGGCCATCATAACCAGTCACTTACTCGGCTTATTCCAAACCGACACTGATCCGCAATAGATTACGGAGATTAAATTACGAGATAATTACTTCTTAACTGCCTTAGCACGCTTAGCACCATATTTGGAGCGAGCTTGCTTACGGTCTTTAACGCCTTGAGTATCCAAAGCACCACGAACCATATGGTAACGAACACCTGGCAAATCCTTTACACGACCACCGCGCAGCAATACCACGCTATGTTCTTGCAGGTTATGACCTTCACCGCCGATGTACGAAATAACTTCGAAACCGTTGGTCAGGCGAACTTTGGCAACTTTACGCAAAGCCGAGTTAGGCTTTTTTGGAGTTGTCGTATAAACGCGGGTGCAAACGCCACGTTTTTGCGGGCTGTTTTCCAGCGCCGGCGATTTGCTTTTAACACGTGCAGAAACACGTGGTTGGCGAATCAGTTGATTGATGGTTGGCATCGTTTTTAATCCAACAAAATACAACGTTAAACACAAACCCGGAAACGGTTGCCCGGGAACTTAAAATCATTTTTTGCCTGAATCCTCAGGCCACCCCGACTTGACTGACATCTTTTGCCTGCTTTTTAAGCATTGCAACACGTGGGACAAGCTGCCATAAGCTGACGATTTAGCGTAACCATATGGCGCACAAGCACATGAAACAACAATAGAAAATACAAACCCAAAATCGAGAACTCGCAATTTTATGCCCTGATGGACAAGCCTGTCAACGCTTTTTATTTCTTAAATTCAAGCGCTTAGCTGAAATAGCGGGTCTTTCAGAGTAGAGAATTTCGCCGAAAAAGCAAGTTATAACTAGGGACAAGGGATCCTGACAGGCTGCCGCAGTCAACATTTCCTTTAATTCCGCGCCGCTCTGGCCGGGGGGCGTTGACCTGTCTTTCAGACAAAGCGGTCCTCCCATCGCGCAGGCTGGCCAGGTTTCAACCCCATTCGCTGGCCTAAAAGATAGGTCAACACGCCCGAATCTAAATCATTTACTATTTACGCCCTTGACCCGCCGGAATCCATCGCCCGCCACCACAGCAGTACTGGCAACGATAACCGCCGCCTACTTATTCAGCACGCTAAGCAATTTGATAATGCCCACCCCGTTTCGCCCTGCATCACTGTTCCTGATCGTCAGTTACCTGCTGATTTCGGCCTTGCCATTTTTTCCACTCCTGCAGGGTCAGGCGGTGGACAAGTCCTATCATTTGCTGGCGATGGAAGTGCTGTCCTGGCTGGGATGCTGGGCCTTGCTGCAAAAACCGCGCTGGTTTCACTATCTGTTGTTGCCAGCATTCTTTGCCCTGCCGACAGAAATTTACCTGCGCCTCTACTTTGGCCAGGGTATTTCCACGCACCACCTGGGCATCATGGTCGAAACCAGCCCCAAAGAAGCAATGGAATTTCTTGGCAATAAGGTCTGGCTGCTCCTGCTGATTATCATTGCCGTCATCGCGTGGTGGTGGAGCTTGCTAAAGATAGCACGTGCTCACCATCACTGGAATTGGCAGCACCGTTCACGCTGGCTGGTGTTAGCGGCATTTGTGGTGGGCTTGGGGCTATGGTTTTATGGCGAGCAGATCGGTGTTGCAGAAAAGCCGGCCTCTGCCAGCGCCAGCACATCGGCTTCGGATGCAGATGAAGAAGATGATGAAGACGACGACAGCAGCGCATCCGCGTCTGCCAGTGCGTCTGCCAATGCATCGGCCAACGCCTCTGCCGACAGCATGAGCAACTGGATCAAGAGCCTGAAGAAGCAGTTGCCTTTGTTGCCATACTGGGCGCAGATCCCGTATGACGAAGAAATTTATATACGCACCTGGCCTTTTGGCCTGAGCTTGCGGGCTGCCGACTTTTGGAATGAGCGCGATTACTTGTCCAGGCTATCTGAAAAAAGCCGTGCCTTCCGTTTTCAGGCGCACCTGGATGGCAATCCGGAATTGCCACAAACCGTGATCATGGTCATCGGTGAATCCTCGCGCTTTGACCGCTGGAGCCTGAATGGCTATGAACGTGACACCAATCCCCTGCTCAAACAGGAAAGCAACCTGGTCAGCTTCAGCGATGTGGTCACGGCAGTTTCGGCCACCCGCCTGTCGGTCCCGATTATTGTGTCGCGCAAGCCAGCAGCACAAAGCCTGAAAGCCGGGTTTTCAGAAAAATCCTTCCTGACTGCCTTCAAGGAAGCCGGCTTTAAAACCTATTGGCTATCGAACCAGATGAGCTTTGGGCAATTTGATACCCCGACCTCGGTATTTGCCAAAGAGGCCGATGTCACCCAGTTCCTGAATCTGGGCGGCTTTACCAATAGTTCGAACCTGGATCAGGTATTGCTGGAACCCATGGCCAATGCCATGCGTGATCCGGCACCAAAAAAACTGATCGTCCTGCATACCTTGGGTAATCACTGGAACTACAGTCATCGCCACCCTGCTGCTTTCGATAAATGGAAGCCCTCTTTATATGGAGTGGCCAATCCCGCCTATACCGATTTGAAAAACAAGCAGGCACTGAACAATAGTTATGACAATTCCATCCTGTATACCGACTGGATGCTGTCAGAAGTCATACAGAAGCTGAAGACCAGCCAACAAATCACGTCCCTGCTGTTTATCTCTGACCACGGCCAGACCCTGTACGACGGTAGCTGCAACCTGGCTTTCCACGGCCATAACACCCAGTATGAATTCCATGTTCCGGCCTTCGTCTGGTATTCAGATGCGTATCAGGAACAATTTCCCAACAAGATCATACAACTGCGCCTGCACCAGAAAGCCCGACTATCTACCGAGAACGTGTTCCACAGCCTGCTGGATATGGCGAATATCCGCTATCCCGATGAAAAGCTGGAATGGAGCATACTCAGCCAGAAGCTGAAAGCACATATACGCTATGTCGATAGCTATGGCTGGACCGATTACGACAACGCCACCTTCAAAGGTGATTGCCGTGAAGTAATGGACAAGAAGACCCCGCTAACACAGGAGAAATAAATAGGACTTATGCAAAATTGTCCCAGCAAGGCGTGGCGACGAAGACAGTACTTTAGTACGCGGCTCCTAGGAAAGGAGCCACAACGCAGCTGGGGCGGTTTTGCGTAAGTCCTAATAAAGTAATCAGTAAGCCTGTGCCCGACTGGCTTTCATTGCAGTAAATATACTTTGTCACTTACACTTGCGCCATGCCACATGAGATCGTGCCCACCCTGCAATTCACTCACCAGCAACAGCCGACCGCCATCGTGGCAGGAGCCTGGCTGGTGCATGTCCTGTCGGGTACTACCACCATGCATGAAATCAGCGCGCAGCTCAACAAGGCTACGCAACAAGCAGACCTGCATTGGGATTTGTCACAGATCAGCAGCCTCGATCATATAGGCGCGCAAATGCTGTGGCGGGCCTGGGGCAAGCAAAGGCCGCGGCAACTCACCATGCAAAGCGCGCATGAGGGTTTGTTTCTCAGGCTGGAACAGGTCAGCCGGATCAGCATCCCCGGTTCACCCAAGTCACGCCTGACGCGCACCATGCTGCTGGGCGGGCAGATGCTGGGCCTGTTCAACCATCTGTACAGCTTTACTGCCTTGCTTGGCCAGTTGATACTGGATTTGGCGCGCTTTATCCGGCACCCGCTGAAGGGGCCTTGGAAAGAATTGTCTGCCAACATTTACCGCACTGGTGCCCAGGCGCTGGGCATTACCGCGCTGGTCGGCATTTTGATCGGGGTGGTGTTGTCGTATCTGTCGGCACAACAATTGCGTACCTTTGGTGGTGACCTGTATATCGTCAATATCCTTGGCATGAGTATCATCCGCGAGCTAGGCCCCATGCTCGCCGCCATTCTGGTGGCAGGCCGCTCAGGTTCAGCTATTACGGCACAGCTTGGCGTCATGCGGGTGACCGAAGAACTGGATGCCATGAGTGTCATGGGCATACCCCACGGTTTTCGCCTGGTCATGCCGAAAGTGCTGGCGCTGGCTATCGCCATGCCGCTGCTGGTGATCTGGACCGATGTCATGGCGCTGGCTGGCGGCATGATTTCCGCCCAGGCCCTGCTGGGCATGTCACCCGAATTCTTTGTGTATAAATTGCCGGAAGCAGTACCGCTTCTCAATTACTGGATAGGCCTTGGTAAAGGCGTGACCTTTGGCATGTTGATTGCCCTGATCGCCTGTCACTATGGCTTGCGGATAGAACCGAATACCGAAAGCCTGGGCCGTGGCACCACCAATTCCGTCGTGGTGGCGATTACCGTGGTCATCATTGCCGATGCCATATTTGCCATCATTTTCAGCAAGACGGGATATTGATGAAGCAGGAACATATCATTGAAATCCACGGCTTGCGCACTCAGTTTGGCCGTGCCATCATCCATGATCAGTTGGAATTGCAAGTCAGGCGCGGTGAAATATTATCCATCGTCGGCGGTTCGGGTTCAGGCAAGACGGTGCTGCTGCGGCAAATGCTGGGGCTGGAAATACCGAACCGTGGCAGCATCAAGGTATTTGATCAAGACCTGCATGCGCCGCAGGCACACCATCTTGATTTCTTGCGCAAGCGTTCCGGCATGCTATTCCAGCATGGTGCCCTGTATTCAGCCATGAGCGTATTTGACAATGTTGCCCAGCCCATGCGTGAACTGGGCAGCTTGTCTGAAGACCTGATCACCGATCTGGTGTACCTGAAATTGCATATGGTGGATATTGCCTTTGAGCATGCGCACAAGATGCCGTCCGACCTGTCTGGCGGCATGATCAAGCGGATTGCGCTGGCGCGCGCACTGGCGCTGGACCCGGAGCTGCTGTTTCTGGACGAACCCACCGCCGGGCTGGACCCGGACCGGTCCGACAGCTTTGTCGACCTGATATTATCGCTGCATCAGCAATTACGCCTGACCGTCATCATGGTGACGCATGACCTGGACAGTCTGTTTGCCCTGTCCAGCCGGATTGCGGTGCTGGCAGAAAAACACGTGGTCACCATCGGTAGCCCGCAAGAAGTGCTGGCGTTTCAGCATCCATTCATTACCAGTTTCTTTCGTGGCGGACGCGGTCAGCGCGCCATGGAGGTACTGTCATCAACCCAGCATCAGGAAATGTAAGCTATGGAAAACAGATCTCATGCGCTCATGGCCGGCTTTTTTACCATTGCCCTGCTGATATTGGCGACGGTATTGGCGATCTGGCTGGGGCGCGACAAAATCAAACGGGTACCGTACGAAGTCGCCACCAAGATGGCGGTGTCCGGCCTGAACCTGCAGGCTGCGGTGCGTTATAAAGGCATCAAGGTTGGCAATGTCACCGACATCGATTTTGATGACAAAAACCCCGGGCAAATTATCTTGCGGCTGGAAATCATTCCCGATGCGCCGGTCACCAGTTCCACCTATGCCACCCTGGGTTACCAGGGCGTGACCGGCATTGCCTTTGTACAACTTGACGATGACGGCAGCTCCAAGCAGTTGCTGGTCGCCGACGGCGCTGCCATCAATACAGATGCGCCGCCGCGCATACCGATGCGTCCTGGCATGATGCAGAATCTGGAACAACGCGGCCAGGCCATCCTCACACAAACTGAAGAACTGACACGTCGCCTGAACAATCTGTTTGATCCGACCAACCAGAAATCGCTGATGACCGCCATCGAGAATTTCGGCAAAGCGTCGGCCGCCTGGAAGGCAGTACCCGACAAGCTCGAGCCTGCCCTGGCCCGCCTACCCGAACTGGCAGAACAAGCCAAGACCACGCTGAAATCCATCAACGGGCTGGCATCGGATGCCAGCAAACTCAGCAATAACCTGAATCAGTTTGCCACCAACCTGCAGGCAGCAGATGGACCGCTGGCACGCTTCAACCAGGCCATGGACAGGGTCAGCGACAGCCTGATCATCGATACCCTGCCACGTGTACAAACATTGACTGGTGAAACGCGGGCCACCATGCGCTCCATCAAACGGGTATCAGAAAGCCTCAATGACCGGCCACAAAGCCTGTTGTTTGGCCCGCCGACACAGGCCCCTGGCCCCGGCGAGCCCGGTTTTGTCGCCCCCAAATAAAGGAATTCGCATGAACTATCGACATCTGCACCAACAGCTTGCACGTCTGCGCGCAATGATCAGCATCAGCCTGTTTGCCATCCTGTCCGCCTGTTCCAGCACCCCTGTCGCGCAACGGCAGCAATATGACTTTGGCCCCTGGTTGGCAGAAACGCCTGCCACACCCTTGCCTGGCAGGCTGCAATTCAGCCTGACGGAGATTGCCGTCCCGGCTGCACTGGAAAGCAATGCCATGTTATATCGCCTGCAGTATGACAATGTCCAGCAGCTCAAAGCCTATTCCCAGCATCGCTGGAGCATGCCGCCTGCGCAACTGTTGGCACAGCGCTTGAAAACCCGTATGGCTAATCAGGGCAGCGATGTCATGCTCAGTACTGAAGCGGCCTCGCCATTCCCGGTATTGCGCATAGAACTGGAAGAGTTTTCGCAAATCTTCAGCAGCCCGAATCAAAGCCATGCACAAATCAGCCTGCGTGCCAGCCTGGTCAAAGGCCGTCAATTGCTGGCACAGAAAAGCTTCCAGCAAAAGGTGAATGCGGCCAGCGCCGACGCCCCCGGTGGTGCCAAAGCCATGCAGGAAGCGGCTGATGCCAGCATTGATGCACTACAAACCTGGATCAAAAGCCTCCCATTGAATTAAGCCAAAAACCCAAGCCCCAGCCCAAGTCCAAGTTCAAACGCCAGCGCATGCAGCCCAGCCTCTCAACTGACGCGGTCAGCTCACAGCACAGCTCCCCCTTTGCCAGGGTAAGTCTGGCGGCTTACCTGTTTTTGATCCTGTATGCCAGCTGGTATCCGTTCACCGGATGGCAAGCCAATAACTGGGCAGCCTTGCCGGATGTCATTCAGCAATGGCCAAGGTATTGGTCGGGCTTTGATACGACCATCAATGTGGTCGGTTATATTCCCTTTGGCATATTGATCGTGTTTGCCCTGTATCCACTGGTCACCCGCTGGTGGGCAGCGCTGCTGGCCACCTTGGGCGGTATCATGGTTTCCGCCACCGCAGAAGTGGTGCAATACTTTTTGCCCAGCCGTGTCACCTCCTTGCTGGACTTTCTGACCAATGCCTCCGGTGCCATTCTGGGTGCAATACTGGGCGCCTTGCTGACTCCGCTGATACTGGAAAAAGGTCGCCTGCAACTCTTGCGCAAGCAATGGACCTATAGGGAATCCAGCCGCGAATTTCTGGTGCTTGCTCTGTGGACCATGGCGCAGATTTATCCGCAGGCCTACCTGTTCGGTCTGGGGCAAATCCTGCCCATCATTTCACAAAGCCTGAGTGAAATGCTGGGCACGGATATTGATATCAGCAATTTCCTGCTGCAAGGCTTTGAGCCCAGTGCGGATGAATATTTGATGTCCGAAGCCATCATCACTGCCTGCAGTTGTACCGGAGCCTTGCTGATCTGCCTCAGCATACTGAACCGCAATGCCCCCAAATCTGTACTGGCCACCCTGTTATTACTGGGTGCACTGGTCATCAAATCGCTGGCCAGTGCGCTGCTGTTCAAGCCTGAATATGCGTTTGCCTGGCTGACCCCGGGTGCGCGTGGCGGCCTGCTGATCAGCATCATCATGCTGTATGGTTTTTCTTTTGCGCCAGCCCATGTACAGAAACGGCTGGCGCTGGTATTGCTGACGATTTCCCTGATCGTATTGAATCTGGTATCCGACAACCCCTACTTCGCTGCCACCATGCAGACCTGGGTGCAGGGCAAGTTTCTGAACTTTAATGGGGCGGCACAATTCCTGTCGGTGTTCTGGCCTTTCCTGGGAATCTGGGCCCTGTTGCGAAAACCAGCCAGCAGTTGAAACCTGGCTTCCTGCCCCTGCCTGCGCAATTGCAGTATCATAGTGGGCTTCAACTACTGCCATCCGGCGGCGCAATCTCTAATTACCTCAGGTAAGCCCAGGTTGCATGATCCGCAGGCTGAATAATCTATGTCTGAAGCTCTCTATTTTCAAAAACACGTTTTCTTCTGCCTGAACCAGCGTGAAGATGGTCGCCCATGCTGTGCCGACCGTGGCGCGCAGGCAGCGCAGGAACACGCAAAACGCCGCATCAAACAGCTGGACATGAATGGTCACGGCAAAATCCGCATCAACAAGGCCGGCTGCCTGGACCGCTGCGAAGAAGGTCCGGTGGTGGTGGTCTATCCGCAAGGCACCTGGTACACCTATGTTGATCAAAGCGATATTGATGAAATCATTGACGTTGACCTGATAGGCGGCGGCGTGGTTGAACGTCTCAAGATCTGAATCCCATGAATGCCCAAACCGAACATTTTTTTATACAGGGCGCAGCAGGACAATTGCAATGCGCGCTGGACCTCCCAGATCCCGAAACCCATGCCAGCCCTGTGGGCCTGGCCCTGGTAGCCCATCCGCACCCGCTGTTTGGCGGCACCATGGACAATAAAGTCGCCCAGACCCTGGCGCGCACTTTTACTGGCCTGGGTTATGCAGCGGTACGCATGAATTTTCGTGGCGTTGACCAGTCTGCCGGCACTTACGATGCGGGCATGGGTGAAACTGATGACATGGAATTATTGCTGAATGCCATGCGCGCACGGTTTCCGGGCCTGCCGCTGGCCTTGGCCGGTTTTTCCTTCGGTACCTTTGTACAGGCCCGCCTGCAACAGCGCCTGCAAGAGCGCCCGCAAGAACGCGGCCAGCCCGCAGAACGCCTGGCCCTGGTCGGCGCGGCTGCTGGCAAATGGGATATGCCATCGATACCCGCGAATACCATTTTGGTCCATGGCGAACTGGACGACACCATACCCTTGAGTGCCGTACTGGACTGGCTGCGCCCGCAGGATATCCCTGTCACCGTGATACCTGGGGCCGACCATTTCTTTCACCGTCGCCTGCACCACATCAAACAACTCATCACCAGCATGTGGGATAAAGCCTGATTATATCTGTACCAGATTCGTCCCCTCAGCCAGCACGCTGAGGATGTAGATTATTTGTTTTTTTGTCACCTCTTGTTTTTGTCACCTCTTGTATTACTAGCTACTCAAATGAAAAAATTCCTAACCTCTATTGCCGTATCGCTGCTGACCATCACAGCTGCCGTCGCGCAAACCCTGCCAGCGCCGACTATCGCCTCCAAGTCCTGGCTCTTGCTTGACACCACCAGTAATCAGGTGATCGCCGCGCAAGAACCAACGCTGAGTGTAGAACCCGCTTCGCTGACCAAGATCATGACCGCTTACCTGGTGTTCGCTGCCCTGAAGGACAAGAAACTGGACCTGAACCAGAGCATCAATGTCTCGACCCGCGCCTGGAAAGTCGATGGCAGCAGCTCCAAGATGTTTATCGAGCCGAACAAGCCAGTCACCATCAATGAATTGCTGTATGGCCTGATCGTGCAATCTGGCAATGATGCCGCCGTCGCCCTGGCAGAAACCGTGGCCGGCAGCGAAGAAGCCTTCGTCGTGCAAATGAACCGTGAAGCCGAACGCATGGGCCTGAAAGCCACGCGCTTTGCCAATCCGCATGGTTTGCCCAGCAAGGACAATTATTCCACTGCCCAGGATTTGTCTACCATGGCAGCGCGCCTGATCATCGATTTTCCCGAGTTTTATAAAACCTATTACTCGACCAAGAGCTATACCTACAACAAGATCACCCAGCCCAATCGCAACCGCCTGCTGTGGCTGGACCCTAGCGTGGACGGTATGAAAACCGGCCACACCACTGGGGGTGGGTATAGCCTGGTTTCATCTGCCAGCCGCCCCAATGGCACGGGCACACGTCGCCTGATCTCGGTCGTCATCGGTACCGACAGCGACCAGGTAAGAGCACAAGAAAGCCTGAAATTGCTGAACTGGGGCTTCCTGAACTTCGACACCTTGAAGCTGTATGAAAAAGGTCAGTCCATTGCCACACCAGAAGTCTGGAAAGGCACGCAGGCACAGGTCAAGATCGGCTTTGACCGCGACCTGTACGTGACCCTGCCCAAAGGTGCTGCTGCCAAACTGAAGCCGGCGCTGGAACGCAAAGACCCGCTGGTCGCACCCGTGGCGATCAATAGCAAGGTCGGTACCGTAAAAATGATGCTGGATGGCAAAGCCGTTGCCGAATTCCCGGTATTGGCGCTGGAACAGGTCAATCAGGCCAGCATCTTTGGCCGCGCCTGGGATTCGATACGCCTGATGTTTAAGTAAGCCAGCCCCCCCCTTATGCGCGGCCCTTGGTCTTGGACCGCGCATAAATCCGGGCTATGCTTGTATGCGTTATTTGCATAAGCGGCCCCTTCGTTCTGTGTGAAAATAGCCCTTCTCATCCTCACTCACGCAGACATCATGAACGATCCCCTGGTATACCTGAATGGCGAAATGACGCCGCTGTCCGAAGCCAAAATCCCGGTCCTGGACCGTGGTTTTATTTTTGGCGACGGTATTTATGAAGTCATCCCTGTGTATCAGCGCAAGATGTTTCGTGCTGACCAGCATCTGGCGCGCCTGTTCCGCAGCCTGGCGTCCATAGGCATCACCAATCCGCACAGCAAGGAAGAATGGCTGGCCCTGATTACCAAGGTCATGGCGGCCCATGAAGCTGATGACCAGATGGTGTACCTGCAAGTTACCCGTGGCGTCGCCAAGCGTGCGCATGCCTTCCCCAAGGATGTGACGCCTACGGTCTTCATCATGACCAACCCCATCGTGTTGCCGACTGCGGCCGCCCGCGAAAACGGAGTCGCCTGTGTGTCGATGGAAGACAAGCGCTGGTTGCGTTGTGAAATCAAATCCATCTCGCTGCTGGGCAATGTGCTGGCAGCACAAAATGCTGCCGAAGAAGGCGTGGCCGAGAGCATACAGTTTCGCGATGGCTATTTGACCGAAGCATCGGCATCAAATGTATGGATAGTCAAGGATGGTGTGCTGATGGGTCCGCCGAAAGACAACCTGATACTGGAAGGCATACGCTACGGCCTGATAGAAGAACTGTGCGCCGCCCAAAGCATCAAGCTGGAAGCCCGCCGCATCAGCCGCGAAGAAGTCTTCGCCGCCGATGAAGTCATGCTGTCATCCGCCACCAAGGAAGTGCTGCCCGTGGTAAAACTGGATGATGCGAGCATTGGTGATGGCAAACCCGGTGCCATCTATCACAAGTTGTATGCGGCTTATCAAGCTGCCAAGGCTGCTTAAATAAAATACTGGAAATGTATTGCCTCGCTAGACTGCGGTTATCTGTAGGTAGGTTGGGCTACGCTTCACCAGCCCAACACTGTGCCGTTGATAAATGTATACGTTATTTTCAGGCCAAGTGTTGAGCTGGCGAAGCGTAGCCTAACGAGGCCCGGCCCAACAAATTTCCAATGAAGTGCATGCTTTTCATGCATGACAATGTCCAGGGCGGTCTATTCAATGCGCTTGAAGTACAGCACCAGTCTATTGGAAATGTGGCGCAAGACCCCATATACTGACATTAAGTTATTTTGAAATAGGGAAGTATTATGGAAATGAGACCCATCCCCCCAGAAGAAAGTCTGATTGAATATCCCAGCGATTTCCCCATCAAAATCATGGGACCCATGCACGATGAATTCGCCCAGACCATGGTAGAAGTGGTAACTATCCACGATCCGACCTTTCATGCCGGCAAAGTTGAGATGCGTCCATCCAGCAAAGGCGCTTACTTGTCAGTGACGGTGACTGTGCGCGCTACCAGCCGTGAACAACTGGACAATCTGTACCGTGAACTGTCGTCTCACCCCATGGTGAAATTCGTACTGTAAGACGAATGCCTTCCTGCCTGTCCGCCCATGCTGGCTGACAGGCAGAGCACATCTCATCCCCGACCTTGCCTTACATCTGCCTGCTCTCTTCTGCAATTTCATTCAGCAGCCATTCCCTGAAGGCTTTTACTTGCGGTTTCAACAAGGCATTCGGCGGGTACACCAGGTAATACGCCACCTCGCAGGGGATGTCGATCGTAAACAGGCGTTGCAGCAAACCCGCCTTGATATCTGACTGCACGATAATATGCCGGCCCAGCGCGATGCCCTGCCCATCCACCGCCGCCCTTGCCAGCATCGATGAATCCTGAAACACCAGGCCGCCGGTGGGTTCTTCATTGTCCAGACCGGCTGCGCGAAACCAGGGTTCCCAGGGTTCGCCATCACAGCGCAGCAATTGCATGCTGGCCAGTTCCGCCGGCGTGCGTGGTAACTGTCCACCATGGAAATACGGGCTGGCCACAGGATAATAATAATCCCCCATTAACAGTTCACTGACCATGCCCGGGTAGTTACCCAGCCCAAAGCGTATGCCTATGTCTATCGATTCCCTGGTGTAATCCGTCAGGTGGTTACTGGATTGCAGGCTGACCTCCAGATCCGGGAAATGTTCGATGAAACGACCAAGACGCGGTGACAGCCAGCGTGCAGCAAAAGAAGGCAAAGCGGTGATGCCCAGGCGTTTTTGCTTGTTGCGGGTTTGCAGCAATTCAGCTGCATTGCCCAGGTCTTGCAAGGCCTGGCGTATGGTGGCGGCAAACTGTTCGCCGTCTGGCGTGATGGAAATGCGCTTGCCATTGCGGATGAACAGGGCAACGCCCAATTCTTCTTCCAGCGCCCGCACCTGATGACTGATGGCACCATGGGTCAGATGGATTTCATCTGCCGCCCGCGAGAAATTTTCATGCCGGGCAGCGGCCTCGAAGGCGCGCAGGGCCGCTAAATTGGGTAATCGCCTAAAATCCATATTGATGTGAATAAAATTAGCAAGACAATCAAAAATTACTCGTTTTATTTCCTGATGGCAGCAGACTACAATGCTTTCATCGCTGTGCAACAAATCATATTTTACATAAGCTTAGCCAGAATATTCGGATTGCAGCGCATTTCAGGCAGTAAATACAGGAGCATGGAAATGACAAATAATTTCGCAAACCCATCATACACGATAGCCGCCGGCAACACCCTGTCTGGCCATTCTGAAACAGCCCGTAAAATTGAAGTGGCTTGTGGCCGCGTATGGCTGACCATTGCAGGAAACCAGGACGATTATTGGCTGGCCGCTGGTGAATCCATGGTCATTCCGGCAAATCAGCTGGTGGTGATAGAAGCAGAACAGCAAGCCAGCCTGATCGAATTGTCCGCAGTATCCAGCGTGATTTCGATGAAAAACCAGGACTTCCTGGGTGGCGGCTATCTGCAAAAACTGACGCGCAAGCTGAGCCAGGTATTTGCCTGATTAGCCAAGCCAGATAAACGTACAGGAATGCACAGGAAGCCGGTATGAAGCATGCAGCCTTAGTACTGATCGACGTACAGCAAGGTTTCGATGACCCCAAGTGGGGCCAGCGCAATAATCCTGCTGCCGAACAGTATATGGCGGCCCTGCTTCAGCAATGGCGCGAGCGTGAACGAACCGTCATCCACGTACGCCACCAATCGCAAGAAGCGGGCTCACCATTGCGTGGCGGACAGCCAGGTTATGAATTCAAGAACCTGACACGTCCGCTGACTGGCGAAGCCATCTTCACCAAAAAGGTCAATAGCGCCTTTATCGGTACCGAGCTGGAAGCCTATCTGCATGTCAAAAACATCAAACAACTAGTCATCGCCGGCTTGACGACGGATCATTGCGTATCCACCTCGGTACGCATGGCTGGCAACCTGGGTTTTGATGTATTGCTGGCTGCCGACGCCTGCGCCACCTTTGACCGCAGCGACGTCAATGGCGTACTGATCCCCGCTGAAGAAATACACCGCATCCACCTGGCCAGCCTGCACAATGAATTCTGCACGGTCAAGAACACCGCTGACATCATTGCACTGCAAGTGTAATTTCATAGTAGACACACTAGGCACTCTAGAATCACTCCCGATTCCCTTCATTTGGAAATGCCATGACTGGATCTGTCAAAGTCCACATCGTTCACGCCTTCACCCACAACAATGCAGGCGGCAACCCGGCTGGCGTCGTGTTGGATGCAGATCAATATACTGCTGAGCAAAAATTACACATTGCCAAAGCGGTGGGCTTGTCGGAAACCGCCTTTGTATCGCGTTCAGACAGTGCTGCCTTTAAACTGGAATTTTTTACCCCCAACCGGCAAATCGCCCACTGCGGCCATGCTACCGTCGCTACTTTTTCTCTGCTGCGCGCACTGGATATGGTCGGTGAAGGACTGAGTAGCAAAGAAACCATTGATGGCAATCGTGACATATTGATCAAAGCCGACATGGCTTTCATGCAACAAAAGGCACCTCGCTTCCAGCCCATCGCTGCTGATGACAATCACGATGGAAATCACGATGGAAATCACGATGGTAATCAATGCGCCGCTGCCTATGACCGCATACTGAAAAGCATGGGCCTTGCTACCCAAGACTTAATACCCGGACAAGTCCCCACCATCGTCAATACCGGCAACAGCTTCTTGCTGATTCCCATCAACAGCCGCGACCGCCTGGCACAGATACAGCCCAAGCAGGCAGAGATCAACGCCATCAGTGAAGAATTTGACCTGATCGGCTTTTACCCCTTCACCCTGGAAGCACAAGATACCGGCCACGCCGCCAGCACACGCATGTTTGCGCCACGCTACGGCATAGATGAAGAAGCAGCAACCGGCATGGCTGCCGGCCCACTGGCCTGCCTGTTGTACACCGCCTTGCAACAAGCCGGGCCAAGCTTGCAGATAGAGCAAGGTTATCTGATGCACCCTGCCTCTCCTAGCCTGATTCAGGTCGACCTGGATATCAGGCACGGTACAATCCATAGCCTGATGGCGGGTGGAAGGGCCAGGGTAGAAAAAACACTAAACATTGATCTGTGAATAATTAATCTGGCCTTTCTGGCATGATTGCGGCTTGCGCCAGATCATGCCATTTTCACTGGCGCAGACCGTCATCCCGCAAAATGTTACACTAGCGGTCTATGCAAGCAGCCATCTCGTCATCCGTGATTCCCCACGTCATCCAGCGCGGCATTGAGCCTTACCAGCTCACTTTCGATGCCATGCGCGCCTTTACCGATGCCCGCACCGAACACACCCCCAATGAATTCTGGATTGTCGAACACCCGCCCGTCTATACCCTGGGCCTGGGTGCCGACCAGTCACATGTGCTGGCTGCCCATGACATTCCGGTGGTGCAGACCGACCGGGGTGGCGAAGTCACCTACCATGGCCCCGGTCAGGTCGTGATTTACCTGTTGATGGACTTGCGCCGCAGCCACCCCAAGGCCCGTTTATTTGCGCGTGAATTCGTCCACAAGATAGAACAGGCGGTCATCAACACCCTGGCAGCGTATAATCTGGCTGGTGAACGCAAGGAAGGCGCGCCCGGCATCTATGTCAGCAACGGCCAGTGGCAAGGTGCCAAGATCGCCGCCCTGGGCCTGAAAGTGCGCGGCAATGGCTGTACCTACCATGGCGTATCACTGAATGTGGATATGGATTTGACACCGTTTTCCTGGATCAACCCCTGCGGCTATGCCGGCCTGGCCACGGTGGACATGAAAACCCTGGGCGTGACCATGCCGCTGGCCCAGGTCCAGACCGCACTCGCACAGAATTTGCAAGATCTTTTGACTGCCTCCTGATTTTTCGACATCGCTTCATACCATGACAACCGAAAACACACCCGTCGCCAACGCTGCTTACGATCCTACCGAAAAACAAAAAGGGGCCAGCAAGACTGCACGCATCCCTATCAAGATCGTACCGATGGAAAGGCTGCCCAAGCCCGACTGGATACGCGTCAAAGCCGGTTCGCCCACCACCCGCTTTTATGAAATCAAAGACATCCTGCGCGCCAACAAACTGGTGACAGTCTGTGAAGAAGCATCGTGCCCGAATATCGGCGAATGCTTTGGCAAAGGTACCGCCACCTTCATGATCATGGGTGACAAATGCACCCGTCGCTGCCCCTTCTGCGACGTCGGCCATGGCCGCCCGGATCCGCTGGACGTGGATGAACCAGCCAACCTGGCAAAAACCATTGCTGCATTGAAGCTCAGCTATGTCGTCATCACCTCCGTCGACCGCGACGATTTACGCGACGGCGGTGCCGCCCACTTTGCCGAGTGCATCACCAAAGTACGTGAACTGTCACCCATGACACGCATAGAAATCCTGACACCGGATTTCCGTGGCCGCATGGACCGTGCGCTGGAAATTTTGAACATGGCTCCGCCAGACGTGATGAACCACAACCTGGAAACCGCACCCCGTTTGTACAAAGAAGCGCGCCCGGGTTCTGACTATGAATATTCACTGAATCTGCTGAAACGCTTCAAGGAACAACACCCGAATACCCCAACCAAATCCGGCATCATGGTCGGCCTGGGTGAAACCGACGAAGAAGTCCTGCAAGTCATGCGCGACATGCGCGCCCACAACGTCGACATGCTGACCATAGGCCAATACCTGGCCCCCAGCGGCCACCACTTGCCGGTACGCCGCTACGTCCACCCGGATGTCTTCAAGATGTATGAAAAAGAAGCCTACAAAATGGGCTTCGCCCATGCGGCGGTGGGCGCAATGGTGAGGTCTAGTTACCATGCAGATCAGCAGGCGCATGGGGTGGGGGCGGATGTGAAGGTTTAAGAATAGAAGTACAAAGAAAACGGCTCATTATTTTTAAGATAATGAGCCGTTTTATATATGTTTATGCTCGACTACATCGTAGATCGGACATGCCTCGCACGACTAGCATTTCACCCGCCTACCACTGGGCCTTGGATCAACATCTAGAATGTGGATATCGGACTTGTAGACCGCCGCAAATCTAAAGGAAAATTTCTTGATAACTGTAGAGGTCATAAGAAAACATCTTTGCGAAAATGTTACTTTAAAAGCAATTAACTGTGATCAGAATCAAGCTGCAAGCAACGAAAAATCTGGTTATACCAAAATTCTAGCTATATTTAACGTGTTTCAATTTCAGCAACTCAAAAATTTGGAAAGATGAGATGAGAAAACGAAAATACTTAAACAAAGACGAATACGGTGGATTCATACTAACGTTCGAACCTGCACGAACAGATCGAATTGAGGAATATTTGGCGGACTACCAGACCGCCGCCGAATCATTTTCGGCAGAAGACTGGGCTTTTGAAAAATGTGAGCTTGTTTTTCTGGCCCGCCGAGAACCTAGAATCGCAATTTTCGGCGCAGCACTTATGCGTAAAATGGGTGGCAGTGGGGGAACGCGCCGCACCAAGATGCGAATTTCAAATCCAGTAATATTTATCCCACAAATAGATGCAAACGAAGCGGGAAATGCCAAGGGTCTTGCAGAGCACATCTCAACTGCAGAAAATTTAAAACGTATTAATCCGATAGCTTGGTTACAGCTAATTCAAACTATAAAGAACCTGCGGGAAAATCATGCTGCCGAGCTAAATGAGTTAGTTGACCGCCGTTTAGCAGATCGAAGAATATTAAGCACAGACCCTAAAAGTCTCAGGATTTCCGAACAACGCGATGCAGTCGGATTAGTACTGGAAATTGCAGAAATTGACCGTCGTCCCGTTCTCAATGGAGCCGACAACACGCGACTTCAATCTGCTAGCACTATTCTTGATATATTGGATATGCAACCAGTTGCGGAGCGCTCATTAATTGAACATGATTCGAGAATATTTGGTTTAGAGTTTACCGAAAACGTCAGCGGGTCTGCAATATTTCCAGGTCGACAAGGTAATGAAGTAAGAATTTATGTTGTTGACAGCACTCCATTAGAAACAGCAACTGGAGTCGATTTGATGATTTACAATCAAATGTATAACAGCTTTCTGCTGCTTCAATACAAAGCAATGGAAAAAGATTCAGTTGTTAATGGTTGGAGCTACAAAGTTGATGGATCAAATATCGATCAACAGTTAGAAACCATTCACAACTTGAAATCTGCATTTCCAAACAATAAGCAGACTGGCCAAATTTGCGATCAGAGATTAAATGACGATGCTTTTTATTTTAAATTCTGTGAGCGCACCCGGCAAAGTGCACGTGAAGATAGTTTATCTCCAGGACTAACGATAAATGCTCATCATCTTCAAGAATTTCTTTCTTTACCTGAGGCTAGCTCAGAAGGTCATGGGCGTCGCATTGGCTATAAGAACACTACAAGATACCTCAGTAACTCTGAGTTCATAGCTCTGGGGGTGTCCGGAATTTTGTGTAAACGGTTTTTCGTTTAGTTCTGCGACATCCGGTCATCGAACTGGATGGTAAAGCGATTGAGTGCTCCTTTCCAGTCCCGTATTGGCATTGTCCATTTCTTGCTG
>NZ_JBMPOR010000042.1:0-27063 GCF_049340265.1 Undibacterium sp. Di26W | reverse complement strand
CAGCAAATGGCGATACCGGGGTGGTTTCGCTGCCGGCCTGGCCAGCGACGACGCCGCCGATGACGGGGGCGACGTTGTTGCCGGTGACGGTAATGGGGTTGCCAAACAGATCCGCAATGACGACGGCCACGTTAGCACCGGTATTCCAGTCTTCCAGCATGCCGAGGTTGTAGGTGGTGGTGTCGGTCGAAGAGGTGCCATCCTTGTTCATCCTCAGTGCCAGGGCTGCCTTGTCGTTGGCACTCATGGTCATGCTGAAGCTGGTGTTGGAGGTGATGTCGACGTTGGCGGTATCGGTCAGGGTGTAGTTGAAGGCACCTTGTCCGAGGAAGCGGATGCGGTTGGCGGTGATGTCATTGGCAGCACCTGTGAGTGTCAGGAAGTTGTTGCCGGTAACGACCAGCACACCTGTGGCGACGTTGTAGGTGGCGGAAGTGACGGTCGGGGCCACTACGTTGGTGACGGTAATGCCATTGCCGGTCAAATCGGCAATGACGACAGCGGCATCGGCCCCGGCATTCCAGTCTTCGGCGGCGATCAGGTTGTAGGTGTTGACACTGGTGGAGCTGGGACCATTCTTGTTCATGATGAGATTGGCCCCCAGCCTGTCTGCGGCACTCAGGGTCAGGGTGAACGAGGTGTCGGAGGTGATCTCGACATTACTGGTGGTGGTCAGGGTATAGCTGGCACCGCCTTCGCCTTGCAGGCTGAATTTGTTGGCAACAATGTCATTGGTGGCACCGGTCAAACCAGTCATGCCAGTCCCTGTCACGGTCAGCACGCCGGTGTTGGCGTTGTAGATCGAGGAGGTGATGGTCGGGACCGGGACATTGGAGACGGTAATGGCGGTGGTGGTGACGGCGATGTTGCCACCGGTAATGACGCTGTCCCAGTCGTCCGCTGCGGCCAGGTTGTAGGTGGTGCCACTGGTGGAGGCGGTGCCGTTTTTGTTGAACAGGGCTTCCACAGCAGCCTGGTCGGCACCTGCCACGGCGACATTAAAGCTGGTGGCGGAGGTGACTTCGACATTGACGCTGGTAGACAGGGTCCGGGTAGCAGCGCCTTCGCCTTTGATGGTAAGGGCAGCAACGGTGATGTCATTGGCGGCACCCAGGGTGCCGACCAGGTTGGTGCCGGTGACGCTCAGGATGTGGGTGGTGACATCGTAGGTGGCTGAGGTGATCGTGGGGGCAGATACATTCGAGACGGTGACGGCGTTGCCAGTCAGGTCGGCACTGGAGGTCGTTGTCTGATTCCAGGAAGCAGCGGCTGCCAGGTTGAAGGTGGTGGTATCAACGGCAGATGTACCGTTCTTGTTCAGGATGCCGTTGATGGCGAGCTTGTCGGTGGCGCTCAGGGTTACGGCGAAGGCGGTACTGCTGCTGGCGGTGACGTTGGCGGTGGTCAGGGTGTAAGAACCAGCCTGACCAGTGATGGACAGCTTCGATACATCAATGGTGTCGCCACCGACGATGTTGACGGCGGACACGCTCAGAATGCCGGTGCTGGCATCGTAGGTGGAACTGAGTATGCTAGGTGCGGCATTGGAGACGGTGATGCCGTTGCCGGTCAGATCCTGGATGTTGCCACCGGTGATGACGCTGTTCCAGTCGTCGGCAGCGGCCAGGTTGTAGGAGGTGGCGCTGCTGGCGGACGAGGTGCCGTTTTTATTTAAAATGGCATCTACCGCAGCAATATCTGCACCAGCGAGGGTAAAGGTAAAGCTGGTGGCGGATGTAATTTCTACATTGCCGGTGGTGGACAAAGTACGGGTTGCGCCGCCTTCACCGGTAATGGTCAGGGTGGAAATGGTGACGTCGTTGGTGGCACCGATGGTTTTAACCAGATTGGTGCCGGTGACGGTAAAGATATGAGAGGTACCGTCATAAGTTGCAGAGGTAATCGTGGGGGCAGATACATTCGAGACGGTGACGGCATTGCCGGTCAGGTCGGCACTGGAGGTCGTTGTCTGATTCCAGGAAGCAGCGGCTGCCAGGTTGAAGGTGGTGGTATCAACGGCAGATGTACCGTTCTTGTTCAGGATGCCGTTGATGGCCAGTTTGTCGGCAGCGTTCAAGGTCACTGCGAAGGCGGTACTGCTGCTGGCGGTGACATTGGCGGTGGTCAGGGTGTAGGAACCAGCCTGGCCAGTCACAGATAACTTACTGACATCGATGGTGTCACCACCGACGATGTTGACGGCGGACACGCTCAGAATGCCGGTGCTGGCATCGTAGGTGGAACTGAGTATGCTAGGTGCGGCATTGGAGACGGTGATGCCGTTGCCGGTCAGGTCAGCGATGTTGCCACCGGTGATGGCGCTGTTCCAGTCGTCGGCAGCAGCGAGGTTATACGTAGTAGAACTGCTGGCGGACGAGGTGCCGTTCTTGTTGAGCAAGAGATCAACAGCGGCGATGTCGGCACCGGCCAAAGTAAAGGTAAAGCTGGTGGCCGAAGTCACTTCGACATTGCCGGTGGTACTCAGAGTGCGGGTTGCGCCGCCTTCGCCAGTGATCGTTAATGTGGAAATGGTGACGTCGTTGGTGGCACCGATGGTTTTAACCAGGTTGGTGCCAGTGACGGTGAAGACATGAGAGGTACCATCATAAGTCGCTGAAGTAATCGTTGGGGCAGATACATTCGAGACGGTGACGGCGTTGCCGGTCAGGTCGGCACTGGAGGTCGTTGTCTGATCCCAGGAAGCTGCAGCAGCTAAATTGAAAGTCGTTGTGTCAACCGCAGAGGTGCCATTTTTATTCAGGATGCCGTTGATGGCCAGTTTGTCGGCGGCGTTCAGGGTCACGGCAAAGGCGGTACTGCTGCTGGCGGTGACGTTGGCGGTGGTCAGGGTATAAGACCCGGCTTGACCTGTGATCGACAGTTTGGACACATCAATGGTGTCGCCATTGACGATGTTGACGGCAGAGACGCTCAGAATGCCGGTCGACGCATCGTAGGTGGAACTCAAAATACTTGGTGCAGCATTGGCGACGGTAATGCCGTTGCCGGTCAAATCCTGAATGTTGCCACCGGTGATGACGCTGTTCCAGTCGTCGGCGGCAGCCAGGTTGTAGCTGGTGGAACTGCTGGCCGATGAGGTGCCATTTTTATTAAGCAAATTATCGACTGCGGCAATGTCGGCACCAGCGAGTGTGAACGTAAAGCTGGTGGCTGAAGTCACTTCGACATTGCCAGTGGTGCTCAGGGTACGTGTCGCACCACCTTCGCCGGTGATCGTTAATGTGGAAATGGTGACGTCGTTGGTGGCACCGATGGTTTTAACCAGATTGGTGCCGGTGACGGTGAAGACGTGGGAGGTGCCATCGTAGGTCGCGGAGGTAATCGTGGGGGTGCTGACGTTGGAGACTGTCACAGCATTACTGGTCAAATCGCTTGGCGCACTTGTCATCCAGTTAGCTGCTGCGGCCAGGTTGAAGGTGGTGGTATCAACGGCTGCAGTACCATTCTTGTTCAATATGCCGTTAATATTAAGCTTGTCAGTGGCATTGAGGGTAAAACTGATCGTTGTCACGCTGCTGGCGGTCACAGCTGGCGTATTGGTCAGCGTATAAGAACCCGCCTGGCCAGTCAGTGACAGTTTGGTGACATCAACTGCACCACCATTGATGATATCCACACCGGTAATTGTGAGCGTACCTGCGCTGGCGTCATACACAGCGCTGGTGATGGATGGCGGTGGTACCGCCGAGGTAAATGACCAGGCTGAGGTCGATGAAATACCGTTAAAGGTCTTGTTCGCGCCATCTTTAAAAGCACCACTGTCAATCAGGACATAATATGCCGTGGTGCCCGCAAAATTGGCTGTGGGATTAATCGTGACCTTGCTGTTGGCACCACCAGTGCCACTGCTGAAAGTTACCTTGCTGCTGTCTGTCGCAGCGATGGTTTCCAGTATCGCGTTATCCGACTGGCGGTAGATAACGATATTTTTAGCGGCAACAGCGGTAACAGCCTCACCAAAATCTATGACCAGATCGTAATTGACAGGAACATCAACGACACCATTGGCGGGCGACATGACACCGCTGAAATTGAAGCTGCCATTGTCGCTGGATTCGTAAGCACCGATGTCGGTCGAACCACCACGGCCAAAACCACGGGCATCCGTTACCGGTGCGCCAGCCGATGTACCAGCGTTGATGGCATTGCTGCCAGACAGGATAGCGACGGTCTGTACTGCGCCGCCATTATTGGCCAGAGCACCCAGTGCACTGCCCAGCGTAGTGATGGTACCGGTCGTGGTATTGCTACCGCTGCCAGTAGTTCCTACCGTGCTGATGATCAGGTTATTGCTGCCTGTCAGGGTAGTCGCTGTGCTGACAAAAACATCATCGTCGGCAGAAAGATTATTGGTACTGCTATTGTTGGCTATGATGCTATTTGTTAACGTGACAGTGCCGCTGTTGTGCGTTACATACAAACCGCCACCGCCAATTGCCGCACCGTTGCCGCCAACAAAAGCGTTACCGACGATGGTTGAGTTCGTCAGTGTTTTCGCGCCGGTACCTGAGAGACTGATCCCGCCGCCACCGCCGGTATTGTCGCCAGTCTTACCGGCAGAGTTACCTACAATCGTCAGATTTGTCAGTGTCGCACCAGCACTGGCGCCAACGGAAATACCGCCGCCGTAACGGCCATTGCTGGCAGCATTGCCACTGATGGTGGTATTGGAGATGGTGACATTCGCTGCCTTGACATAGGCACCACCGCCATTACCAGATGAGTACGTGGCAGTAGCCGTATTATTGGCGATCGTGGTATTGCTGATGCTGACAGATGCCCCCGCATCATAGAATACCAATCCAGCGCCCTTGCTCGTTGAATTGTTATTCCTGATAGCAACGTGATCAATGGTCAATGAGCCTGAGTACATCATGGCAATCGCACCATACGCGCCACTGGCATTGGACAATGTCATGCCAGAAATGCTGAGTGCCGAAGTATTGGGCGCACCGTAAGTAGCTACAGAGGTAAAAATTGGCGAACTATTATTACCGCTGATGGTCAGCAGGTTTTCACCCGCACCAACGATGGTCAGCGCATCACCATTATTTGCTGAATCTACATTGATTGCACCAGAGGTCAGAGTCAGCGTTGCTGCACCACTGGCAAACAGGGCTGGATCAAAAACAATGGTGTCAGCCCCTCCATCACCTATAGTGGCAGCCACTGCAGCCCGTAAAGACCCGGCACCACTGTCATTCAGGTTGGTAACCTTGATGGTTGCCAGGTCAAATTGATATTGCTGGGCCGAGATTGCCGTGGTTTCCACTGCACCACTGTGATATTCCAGTGTCCAGTCACCATGCACTCCGGTGTCATTGGTCGATGCAGCGACATCTGTGCCAGTCACTTTGGCCAACTGATTCACAAAGTTGGCACCAGTTTCGCCTTTCGCCACATCACAGCCATACAGCAAAATATCCGCCCCTGGTGCCATTGCCTTTTGTATGGTCGCCAGGCTGGCCTGATAGTCTGTCAGGTTATAGGAAGACAGCATGGTATTGCCGACCACCAGATACCCTTCACCACCATGCGAGACGATGTGAACAGCAGTGATATCCGCCTTGCCTTGCAGCGCATCGGCCATTTGCTGTACACCATTTTTCAGCGGGTCCAGTGTGATAACTTCTGTGCCGGGCTTGATATTCCCTATCAGGCTTTGCCAGTTTTGCAGCGAGGTATCGACAAACACCACTTCATGAGGTGTTGCGGCTGCGACAGGCGCAGGGGCGTTAATGGATGGTGCAACTGCGGTTTGGGGAATGACGGGAACAGGCGGAGCAACAGCCGCAGTAGCAACAGACGGCAAACCATCTGTCTGGTTTGGATGTAAGGGGTCAAATGCAAAATCTAACGAAGAACCAGAAGATGAATTGGCTTCAGAAGTGGCTGGATTCAGGGGATTGGTCGGTATCATCTTCAGTCTTCAGTAGAATTTGGAATAAATTTGGCGGTAATGACATTGGCGCGGCTACCAGTCGTATCTTTCCAGAACGATAGCTGGCTGTATTGCTGAAATAAATCGGGGGGCAGTATGGTATCGCGGGCCTGGAAGCTGACTTCTGGCCTGACCTTGTGCAGGCCACGCATGCCTAAAGGCGCATCAAATTCCGGTGCGTCATACTGGATATTCTGGAAATCATGCTCGAATGGTTCGGCACCGATAAAGTCATAAATCAGCGGCAGCACTTTTTGTGGTGCCTGCGCCAGCAAGTCATAATCAATGAGCAGCATGGAAGCCGCATGTTCGCTATAGAAAGCACTCTTCAGGGCAGCCCAGGGGTAACCCACCATGCGGTTGCGTTGTGCCAGCGTCTCTACCCGGCTGTAGACCGTTGCCCGTTCATTGTCGTCATTGAACAGGCGTGTGATTTCATACGGGTCAGATGCATACTTGCGCTCTATGCTATCCATCACCCAGGCGACATTGCGTACACAGGCAATCACCTTGGAGCCGGGAAACTGATCCATCAACATGGGTAAATGTGCTGTCCACATGCGATTGGTATCAAATACCACGCTCTTCTCCGCATGCTCGGCATAATAAGAATCAAACAGGCCACGGACCAGACGCTTGCGTTCGGCCTTGGTGATGACAGGCCCAAATTCAGTGCCGGCACCAAACTGATGCAACATGCTGGTATATAAAGTGCCGACCGGGCTGGTCATGCCTGCATGAAAACGCGGGTTTTGCAAAAGCAAAGCCGCCAGCAAGGTGGAGCCAGAACGCGGCAGGCCAGAGATGAAATGATAAGTTGCTTGTGTCATGGGAGCAGATAGCGAGACAACACCTGGTCCGATGGACAGGCATTATGTTGGAACAGGGAATTGGATCTGTAGCGTGCCAGGCAGGATGCCAACAATATTGAGAGAGCTTGAAATGGCAGCGTTGAATTCATTTTTTTATTATTTTCCATGCACCACATCAGGTTTAAGCGAATGAAAATACTGTCTTTCGTCACAGTGCAGACCGCTGCATGAGCCCAGGCAGACACAATGCAAAACAGGCAACTCCCGTTAAATAGTTCCAAATGGAAACTATTTACCATCAAAATCAGTCAATTCATTTCAAGACGTCCATAGGCGAAATGGAATAATAGCATCGAAATAATTGATTTGACTCAATGTGTTGTATCGTTTCCGCACGATCACGCAATTATTCAAGCTGCCAACAACCAGGCAGGATCGGCTTGGGTACTGGTCAGAAAAATAAGGGCATTCAAGATTGTAGAGGGTACCTGTAAGCGCTTCGTAATACGCACAACGTCCCCAGATGACGATTGCCCATTACAGACAAAAAAAACCTGCAACAAGTGCAGGTTTCCAGTTCATTGCGTACTACTCAGTCCGGGTCTTGCCGGACTTTTTCTTTATTCAGCAATACGGTTCAGGCATGCGGCTTGATGGTTTCCAGCCATTTCTTGATGCGGTCGGCATCGGCCAGACGTGAATATTTACCTTTGGAATCCAGGAACACCATGACGATGGCGCGTCCCTCTATCATTGCCTGCATCACCAGACAACGTCCAGCTTCGGCAATGTAACCGGTTTTTTGCAGGCCGATTTCCCAGGCAGGGTTGGCGACCAACTTGTTGGATGTACCATATTCCAGTGGTCTGCCACCTGGTGCCACCACATATTTGGAATCAGTAGAATACTGACGGATCAGGGGATGCTGATAAGCTGCGTTGACCAGTTTGACCAGGTCACGCGCACTGGCGCGGTTCTGGCTTGACAAGCCGCTGGAATCCACATAATGCGTTTCACTCATACCCAGTTGGTGGGCTTTGGCATTCATGGCACCGACAAAAGCGGGCAAGCCGCCAGGATAATTCCTGCCCAGGGCAGAAGCGGCGCGGTTTTCTGAACTCATCAAGGCGATGTGCAACATGTCAGAGCGGGACAGCTTGGCCCCTATCTTCAGTCGGGAACTGGTCCCTTTTTCCTTGTCGATGTCTTCATTGGTGACTTCGATCACTTCATCCATGTCCTGATGTGCTTCCACCACAACCAGGCTGGTCATCAGCTTGGTAATGGAAGCGATCGGTAAAGATACATCGGAATTTTTTTCAAACAGTACTTTGGAACTATCCTGGTCAACCACAAAGGCGACGCTGGATTTCAGGTCCAATGGATCCTGGGTATTTTTCAGGCCAGCAATGTCACCTGAGCTAGGTTTTTCCGGTGCTTCGCGTACCAGGGCCGCACGCTGGACAATGACCTTGCGCTTACCATTTACCACAATCGTCCGTTTGACGAACTTGCCGGAGGCAGCAATGGCCACCGCTTTTTTGTGAGCAGTATGCTTTTTAACTGGCTGTTTATGTGAATTTGTCGCCGCAACCGCGCTTGCAAGGGGCAAGAGCGTAATCAATGTACAAACCACTGCATGACGGGCAAATTTCACCATCAATGACTCCCTGATTCAATATGCCTTGAAAGAAATTGCAGTGTAGCAAAACCGGGAAATTCTGCAAGTAAAATAAGGAGTTAGCTACGTTTATTCATTCACCGCGTTAGACTAAGTTGCAAAATTAATCTGCTTTTTTGACGTATTGCCGAGCGGATTGATACAACTTAATCAAGGAAACGGGTGAAACTGTCCACATTATCGCGTTCAGTCACCAGGGTATTTTCTATTTTGCCGGTGTCGGCAAAACCCAATGACATGCCACAGACCAGCATTTCATTGTCAGGTAATTGCAATACTTCGGCAATCACTTTGTGGTATTGGGTAAACGCTGCCTGGGGGCAGGTATCAAGTCCACGGGCACGGGCGGCGATCATGATGTTTTGTAAAAACATGCCATAGTCCAGCCATGAACCCTGCTCCATGATGCGGTCTATGGTGAAAATCAAGCCGACCGGTGCATCAAAGAATGCATAATTGCGGCCATGTTGTTGATGCATGCCGAGCTTGTTTTCCCGTCCCAAGCCCAACAGGGCATACAAATCCCAGCCCACCTTGCGTCGGCGTTCCTGATAAGGGGTGATCCATTTAACGGGGTAATAATTGTATTCCTGCTCATGCCCACCCTGCCCTTCACTGTTGTGCGCGGCCAGAATGGCGTTGGACAAAGTACGCAACTGGTCCCCCGTCAGCACTGTCACCTTCCACGGCTGAGTATTGCTACCAGAAGGTGCGCGTGCCGCAACATCCAGTATCTGGCGTATATCTTCTCGTGCTACCGGCGTGGGTAAAAAAGCACGTATCGAACGGCGCGAGGTAATGGTGTCATCTATCAGTTGCTGGGTCGCGGAAGTAAGCATGGGTGTCTACCTGATTGAAATAGTATCTGCCAGCCATCTAGCGGGCGAACAGGGCAAAATAAGGAAAAACAAGGGCAAATGGCCAGCTTAGCCAGCTTGTATGGTTTGCAACAACTGGCGCATGGGTTCCGGTATGGCAGTGGGCCGGCGGCTGTGCCGGTCGACATAGACATGCACGAAATGCCCTTGGGCGGCAGCGCTGTCTTCCGCATTTTTAAAGATGCCAACTTCATAACGCACGCTGGAATTGCCGAGTTTGGTGACGCTGACACCCGCTTCCACCACATCCGGGAAAGCCACCGAGGCCAGGTAGTTGCACTGGGTTTCAATCACCAGGCCAATTACGGGGCTGGTTTCGATATCCAGCACGCCGTTGCTAATGAGGAACTGGTTCACCACTGTGTCAAACCAGCTGTAGTAGACAACATTATTGACGTGCCCATAAGCATCATTGTCCATCCAGCGCGTGGTGATCGTATGGAAATGCTGAAAGTCTTTGCGTTGCCTTGCTTCAATTGCCATCGTCTGCTCGCTTTATTCAATTCGGGTAATGAAATCGACACCAGTGTAAAACTCCAGACCGAAAGTCTAACTGAAAACGTCTGCTGTCGAGAACGACTTCATTTTCTGGTCATAATTGCCATACATAATTCCCTTGGGAAAAGTAAGATGCAGGTGCTTTCTCTTTCCTGTTTCACATTGTTGATTCTGCTCAAGTAATAAGCATATTTTTATATTGCAACGCACAAATTTTGCTTGACTTCGCTATTCGAATCAATAAAATACGGATTATTGCATCGCACAATTTAATTAATATTTATATACTGTGCATTGCAACACCACCCACAGCAATCGCCAGTTTTTTATTTAATGTTTTCCTACCCAGGAGATTTCCATGTTTACAGCACCTGAACAGTTTTCCGCCGCTACCAAAGCGAACTTCGATGCACAACTCGCACTGATCACTACACTGACAAGCAAGGCATTTGAAGGCGTAGAAAAATTTGTAGAATTGAATTTGAATGCCGCTAAATCTTCCCTGGAAGAAAGCACTGCCGCCACCAAGCAATTGCTGGCAGCCAAAGATCCACAAGAATTTTTCAATCTGTCCGCTGCACAAGCTCAGCCTACCGCTGAAAAAGTGCTGGCTTATAGCCGTCATCTGGCCAATATCGCTTCCAGCGCCCAGGCAGAATTCACCCATGCGGCAGAAGTACAAATCGCTGAAACCAACCGCAAGGTACTGGCTTTGATCGATGAAGTATCCAAAAATGCACCTGCCGGTTCCGAGCAGTTTGTGTCTTTCTTCAAAACATCGATAGACAATGCCAACGCCAGCTACGATCACCTGACCAAAACGACCAAGCAGGCCGTTGAAGCACTGGAAGCCAATCTGAACAATGCAGTATCGACGATTTCCCAGACAACAACCAAGGCAGCGCCAAAGGCTTCCAAGAAATAATTTTGAACTTTCCAGAGCAGGCTCCCCCCTGCTCTGGCTATCTGTCAGCGTGATGCAGCGCTGACAAAAAAGCCCTGGTTTTATCCAGGGCTTTTTTATTAGCAGCGCAAACAGATCAGGCAAACATGGCCATGACCTTGATGCCGGTCTGCCATACTCCCCATGCCAGCGGCACGCCCGCCAGGGTCCAGAAAAAAATGATCTTGGCTTTCATGCCCGGATCGATATGTTGGTTGATGTCTTCCATGACAACTCCTATTTTGACGATACTTGTGGTGACAACATGCCTGCCATATCCTTGCTAGTACTGCTGCCCGGTGCCTTGACGAACAGATTCAGCACAAATTCAGCAACCAGCAAACCACCCAGCACATACACCACGGTTGAATAGGCAGCGGCGTCAGCCAGGCCTTCGGTCTTGACCAGATAATCACGCCCGGCATTCACGACCAGCGGTCCGATCACGCCAGCCATGGACCAGGCGGTCAGCAGACGGCCATGAATCGCCCCGACTTCCTTCTTGCCAAACATGTCGGCCAGGTAAGCAGGAATGGTCGCAAAACCGGCACCGTAAAAACTCATTACCAAGGCAAACAGGGCAACAAACAACAGCATGTTACCGGCCGCCGCCGCACCAGGGATGGCCCAGTAGGCCAGCGCCCCCACACCGGAGTACATGGCATATGCCCATTTGCGGCCTATCTTGTCAGAAAAACTGGACCAGATAAAACGACCTGCCATATTGCATAAAGACAGCAGGCCGACAAAACCGGCCGCCGCCGTGGCAGAGATACCGACCATTTTTTGCGCCATCAGGGATGCCTGCCCAAGAATGCCGATACCGGCAGACACGTTCAGCAACAGGATGCCCCACAGCAGCCAGAATTGCGGCTTGCGTATGGCTTCGGAAACCGAGAAATCATCGGCACCATTAGAGGCGATATGCGCAGCTTCCACCGTGCTGGGCACCCAGCCGACCGGCTGGTAACCGGCAAAAGGAATACGCGCTATCCACGCTGCCGATAACTGGAAACCCAGGTACAACACCGCCATGCTCACGAAGGTGGCAGGGATGCCGCCATATTGTGAACCCTCGCTAAAATACTTCATCAGGTTAACCGCCAGTGGCGAACCCACCAGCGCGCCGCCACCAAAACCCATGATGGCCAGACCGGTGGCCATGCCGCGCTTGTCCGGAAACCATTTGATCAGCGTTGATACTGGCGAAATATAACCTATGCCCAAACCAGTGCCGCCTATCACACCATACCCCAGGATGACGACAGGCAAAGACCCGATCAGTACCCCCAGTGCCGATACCAGAAAGCCGGAAAAGAAACACAGGGCCGATGCCAGCATCGCCTTGCGCGGCCCAACCCGCTCTACCCATTTACCAAACACCGCAGCCGACAGGCCCAGGAAAATAATCGCTACCGAAAAAATCCAGCCTACGCTGGTCAGGCTGGACCCCAGTACTTTCACCAGCGGCCCGTTAAATACAGAAAAGCCATAGGCCTGACCCAAAGGAAAATGGATCAACAATGCCGCAGCCGCCATCAACCAGCGACTATACCCTGGTGCAGCAACCGCACCTTCCTTGCTGAAGGCCGTTTTGAGACCGTCAAAAGTTCCCATAAGATTTCCCTTATTATTTTATTTATAAAAAAACATGCTATTTTTTGACTTAAATCAATATATGCATGACATAAAACAAAATATCTCATGACATTAATCAAGGTCAATCATAGAAACATATGCTTTCAATAAATTTTTATACAGAAATATTTACTCATAGGAAAACATGCATCAATAGTTAATACCAATGCGATTTATTTACAACAATATTCAAATTGGTACTGGGTAGTGTATGAATGGCGGCAATGGTGTCTGACGCATTGTGGCGCACCAGCACAGGAAGTGCCCTATTCCTGATTACCAGTCATCATGCATGTTGAAGTTGAAGGCAAAAAAATACCTGCAATCGCTTGCAGGTATTTCAAATGCCCGGCACAGATTGCTCTGCTCCTGAGCTACCTTACTTCATAACGAGTATCAGCCTTCACCCAGATAAGCCGCCTGCACTTTAGGGTCGTTGAGCATGTCTTTGGCGTCGCCACTCATGGTGATGAGGCCTGAATCCATGACGTAGCCACGATGCGCAGCCTGCAAAGCCAGTTTGGCGTTCTGCTCCACCAGCAGGATGGTGATGCCCTGGGCGGATACATTACGCACGACTTCAAAAATCTTTTCCACCATGATGGGTGACAGCCCCATCGATGGCTCATCCAGCAACAACAGGTTAGGATGGCTCATCAGTGCACGGGCCATGGCCAGCATTTGCTGCTCACCACCTGACAAAGTACCGGCCAGCTGTGCGGCACGTTCTTTCAGCCGCGGGAACACAGCAAACCATTTTTCAATATCCTCGGCGATGCCCGCCTTGTCGTCACGGATATAGGCACCCATCATCAGGTTTTCCTGGATCGTCATGCGGGTAAATACGCCACGGCCTTCAGGCACCATGGCCAGGTGGTTCTTTACCATCTCAAAAGAGTTCACGCCTTTGATGGATTTGCCCAGGTACACAATATCGCCTTCCACCTTGCAACTGGGCAGCGTAGAGGTAATGGCTTTCAATGTGGTGGTCTTGCCGGCGCCATTGGCACCGATCAGGGTGATCAGTTCACCCTTGTTGACTTCCAGGTCGATTCCCTTAACGGCCTTGATACCGCCGTAAGCAACTTTCAGGTTGCTTATCTTTAATACGTTCTCAGCCATTAGTGACCTCCTCCCAAATACGCTTCAATAACTGCCGGATTTTTCTGTATGTCTGCTGGCAAGCCTTCTGCAATCGGTTTGCCATAATCCAGAACAGTCATCCTGTCGCACAAGCCCATCATCAGTTTCACATCATGCTCGATCAACAGGATGGTCTTGCCCTCGGCCTTGATCTTGACCAGCAATTCACGCAGGGCGAGTTTTTCTGTGGCATTCATACCGGCAGCGGGTTCATCCAGTGCCAGCAATTTGGGATCGGTCGCCAGTGCGCGGGCGATTTCCAGGCGACGCTGATCCCCATAAGACAGGAACTTGGAGGTGCGTTCGGCAAAAGCACCGATGCCAACAAAATCCAGCAACTCTTGTGCACGCTTGCGGATGTCCAATTCTTCCTTACGCGCAGCCGGGTGACGGAATACGGCACCAAATACACCCTGATGGGTACGGATGTGGCGGCCAACCATGACGTTTTCCAGCGCCGTCATTTCACCAAACAGGCGGATGTTCTGGAAAGTACGGGCGATACCCGCCTTCGCCACTTCATGCGGGGCAGAAGGTGAATACGGTTTGCCATCCAGCTCAAACGTGCCGGTGTCTGGCTGATATAAGCCGGTGATCACATTAAAGAACGTGGTCTTGCCTGCACCGTTAGGACCGATCAGGCCATAGATCTGGCCTTTCTTGATATTGATGCCGACGTTGGACAGCGCCTGCAAGCCGCCAAAACGTTTATTGGCGCCTTCGATTTTTAAGATAGTCTGTTCAGTCATCTTGGTCTTCCTTAAGCAGCCGCTTCGTTATTCTTGGCCATACGATCTTCATGCTTCGGTGCGGGCCACAGGCCTGCAGGGCGATTCAGCATGATGGCAACCATGGCGAAACCGTACAACAATTGACGCAAGACTTCAGCCTCTATCCAGACTTTTCCAAAAATAAGGTTTTGTACTGGATCCACAACGTGACGCAAGACTTCTGGCAAAGCCGCCAGCAACACCGCCCCCAGAATCACGCCAGGAATATGGCCAATACCGCCCAACACGACCATTGCCAGAATGACGATGGATTCCATCAGCGAGAACGATTCTGGCGAGACAAAACCCTGGAAGCTTGCGAACATCGCGCCAGAGACACCACCAAACGACGCGCCCATGGAAAACGCCAGCAATTTGACGTTACGGGTATTGATACCCATGGCCTTGGCTGCAATTTCATCTTCACGTATCGCCACCCAGGCACGGCCCAGACGGGAATCCTGCAAACGTATGGACACGATCACGATGGCAATACACAAAGCCAGGAACAGGAAATAATAGGCATTCACCGAAGGCATGCTCATGCCAAGGAAATGTACGGTTGCATTGGAACCTGCTTCACCCGCCAGTGACACGCCAAATATATGGATAGGATCAATCAGGTTGATACCTTGCGGGCCATTGGTGAAGTTGATCGGCGAATTCATGTTGTTCATGAAAATGCGGATAATTTCACCAAAACCCAAAGTCACGATCGCCAGATAATCACCGCGCAGTTTCAAGGTTGGGGCACCCAGCAAAGCACCAAACAAACCAGCCACCGCTGCCGCAAAAGGCACGATCACCCACACTGACAGATGAATACCATTCTGGGTGATTTCCGGACCACAAACCGCGATCAGAAACGCACCGACCGCCGGATAATTATTGACGAAGGATTCCAGGATCACAGCAAATTGCTGCGAGCCAAAAATCGCTGCCAGGTAAGCGCCCACCGCATAGAAGGCGATATACCCCAGATCCAGCAGGCCAGCAAAACCGACCACGATATTCAGGCCCAGGGCCAGCATGATATACAACAGCGCGAAGTCGATAATCCTGACCCAGGAATTACCAAAATTGGAGGCCACGAAGGGGAACAATACAATCACAAAGGCCAGCACAGCAAAGCTGGTGTAGGCTTTTTTCGGATTGGCTTTTACATCAAATATGGTTGACATTGATTTTCTCCTTACGCACGGTCAGCAACACGCTCACCCATGATGCCGGATGGACGCAAGGTCAGTACGATAATCAAAACGACGAAAGCAAAGATATCCTGGTAGTGACTGCCAAGGATGCCGCCAGTCAGGTCACCGATATACCCGGCCCCCAGACTTTCGATCAGACCCAGCACAATACCGCCCACCATCGCGCCATAGATATTGCCGATACCACCCAGTACCGCAGCAGAGAAAGCTTTCAGGCCAGGTACAAAGCCCATTGCAAACTGTGCAGAAGAATAATTCGCTGCCCACATCACACCGGTAATCGCTGCCAGTGCGGCACCGATGGCAAAGGTGGCCACGATCACCTTGTTGGAATCAACCCCCATCAAACCAGCGACACGCGGGTTTTCTGCCGTGGCGCGCATGGCACGGCCCATCTTGGTTTTTTCAACCAGCAGCACCAGGCTCGCCATCGCCAGCGTTGCCAGTACCAGCAACAATATCTGGGTTTGCGAAATCACCGCGCCACCCACCTCTACCGGTGTAGACGGCATCACGGATGGGAAAGGAATCGGATTACGGCCCCATAGCATCATGGCAAAAGTCTGCACCAGAATGGAGACCCCAATCGCCGTGATCAGGGGAGCCAGTCGCGGTGCATTACGCAACTTTCGATAAGCGACCCGCTCTATCACGATGTTGACGATCACACAGACGGGTATGGCACCCAGGATGGCAATGATCAGTTTGACGATGCCAGGCAAGTCAGGCGCGATACTCTGCAATAGCTTGAGGACACTCAGGCCAGCCATGGCACCGACCATCAGCACATCGCCATGGGCGAAGTTGATCAGATTCAGCACCCCGTACACCATGGTGTAACCAAGTGCCACCAGCGCATACATGCTGCCCAGCACCAGACCATTAATAATTTGTTGGATAAAGGTATCCATATTTTGCTTCTCTCTTATGAACGAATCGAATTTCTGATTAAAAACAGGCGATGAACTGAATGCCAATCAATGCAACTGAAAAAAGTTCAGCAAAAATCATTCCTGATAACGAAAGCGGCACCCTGGTGTGGGTGCCGCCGGAATTCGAGCGAGCGCTATCCAAACAAGCGCGTCATCATACTGGGAGCAACGATAGCGTGATCGATACACATGATAAAAATCTCCTCTGCAACTTTTCGTAAAAGCTTTTTGTAATATATTTGTACTTAATGGTTATACCAGTAAAGTGGGCCGGATTATACAGAGTTTGAATCTTGTCGCAGTGGTAAAAAAGCCACCGCAAGCTACGTATTTTCCACAACAGCCACGCACCAGCATACGCGTTATATAAATCCAGCAAAGGCCAGATTTGCATAGTGCCGCAATCTTAAACACGTATTTACAAAATAAAATATCGAAAACAACTGCTGCAACAAGTTTTTAATCAAAAGCAGATTTCACAACTCCCGGAAGAAAGAGACGAAACGAAACAAACCAAACCAACAAGTAAGCACCGTGCACGAACGTCATGCATGCACGGCAGTACTACCTAGTCAGGCCTTGACAGCGGACAAGCCTTTCGGCATCGGGAAAGTCACCGCTTCTTCTACCCCATCCAGTGCACGCACGCTGCGTGCACCCAATTGTCGCAGGCTGGCGATCACTTCCTGCACCAGGATTTCAGGTGCCGACGCACCGGCAGTGACACCTATGCGCTGGCGGCCCTCCAGCCATTCGGGCTTGATCTGGCTGGCGTTGTCTACCATATAGGCAGTGACGCCCTTCTTTTCAGCCACTTCACGCAAACGGTTGGAATTGGAACTGTTGGGGCTGCCAACCACCAGCACCAGGTCCACCTGTGGTGCCATGAACTTGACGGCTTCCTGGCGATTGGTGGTGGCGTAACAGATATCCGCTTTTTTCGGTTCACTAATGGAAGGAAAGCGTGCTTTCAGGGCGGCAATGATTTCTATCGTATCGTCCACCGACAGCGTGGTCTGCGACACAAAGGCCAGCATGTCGGCATCATTGACCTGCAGCTTTTGCACATCATTGACCGTTTCGACCAGATACATGCCCCCTTCAGACTGCCCCATGGTGCCTTCGACTTCAGGGTGGCCATGATGGCCTATCATGATGATTTCACGCCCCTCTTTGCGCATCTTCGCCACTTCGATGTGTACTTTGGTAACCAGCGGGCAGGTGGCATCAAAAATCGTCAGCCCCCGGGCTTCGGCCTCCCTGCGCACTTCTTGCGATACACCGTGGGCAGAAAAAATCAGGGTATTGCCAGCCGGGACATCGTCCAGTTCTTCAATAAAAATCGCGCCCTTGGCCTTGAGGTCGCTGACCACATAGGCGTTATGCACGATTTCATGCCGGACATAGATGGGTGCACCGAATTGCTGCAAGGCACGTTCGACGATTTCGATAGCGCGGTCCACACCAGCGCAAAATCCGCGTGGCTGGGCTAATAGTATTTCCTTGTCCATGGCAGTCAATTAAAGTATCCCAATAATTTTTGTTTCAAATAATACGGTCTGGCCCGCCAGTGGATGATTAAAATCAAACAAGGCACCCTCCTCGTCCAGCGCCCGCAAGATACCGGCAAACTTGCCACCGGCAGGTGCTGCAAATTCCACCAGGTCACCAATCACATATTGCTCGCCAAATGCCGAGTTTTCTTTTAGTGTAGCCAGCGAGACTCTTTGTATCAATTCTGGATTGCGCGGACCGAAAGCTTTTTCCGGTGCCAGCTCTTGCGTGGTATGAGAACCCTCTTCCAGCCCCAGTAAAGATGACTCCAGTTCCGGCGCCAGTTGCCCTGTACCCAGTTGCAGGGTAGCAGGACGCTCGTTAAAGGTACTGAGTATGTCTTCACCATCCAGGGTTGCAAGGCGATAGTGCAAGGTCAGGTAAGCGTTGGGGGTAACGGTAAGATTGGCTGTGGCAGACATGGTATGAAGCTTTAAAAGTAAGGCAATGAATAAGTTGGGCAATAAGTTGGGCAATAAAATAGGGCATAAAGAAGGCCGTAGGCTGGTATTGTAAGCCAGCTTTTAACTATGCAGGCTGTGTGCCTGCATTCCATGGAGAAAACCTAGATGGCAATCAATGAATGGCCGGAAGAGCAACGTCCTCGTGAAAGACTGATCAAACATGGTGCCAGCGCCCTGTCGGATGCAGAATTACTGGCCGTCTTCCTCAGAACCGGAGTGGCGGGCAAAAGCGCAGTGGACCTGGGGCGTGACATGATCAGCCAGTTTGGCTCCTTATCCGGCCTGTTTTCTGCCAGTATTCGTGAATTTTCAGCGATTCATGGCCTGGGCAGCGCCAAATATGCACAATTGCAGGCCGTGCTGGAACTGGCGAAACGTGCCATTTCTGAAGAATTGCAAGAAAACACCTCGCTGTCGTCACCGCAATCAGTCAAGAAATACCTGCAACTATTAATAGGCAGCAAGACGCATGAATCTTTCGCCGTACTGTTCCTTGATGTCAAAAACCGCCTGATCAAGACCGAAGAACTGTTTCGCGGCACCCTCAATCATGCCAGCGTCTACCCAAGGGAAGTGGTCAAAAGTGCACTCCAGCACAACGCAGCAGCCATCATCCTGGCCCACAACCACCCCTCCGGCTCTTGCGAGCCCAGCTCAGCAGACCTGCAACTGACCACCACCCTGAAACAGGCATTGGCGCTGGTGGACGTCAGAGTGCTGGATCACTTCATCGTGGCCAACCCCAAGGTGTACTCATTTGCTGAAAATGGGCAGATTTGATGCAGTGGCTTGAGAAACTGCCTGTTTGTTGTCGCTGGACTATGCTTGCGCATAGCCAGGTCTGTGCCTGGAACGCTGTTTTGATGTTTCTCGTAACCAAGATGCTCGGTCAGTTCTGCATTGAGCGCTGTTTCCACCACGAGCTTTTTTTACTGGCTCTATTCAAATCGTTGACGGAATGTATTTAGGGTTAGGCTCAAATTCCCCTGTAATTAATCCGTATGCATCTACTTTCCACGCTCCAGCAATTGCATGCGGCGGGATGGCCTGATGAGGTAAAAATTTACCGTCAATTGCGTACACCCAGCCATTCTTATTTCGCTTAGCCTCATTAATTACATCTTGCGTAATCTCAATTTTTTTCATTTTTAAGGCTTTCCAACCAAATTTTATAGTTCGCATCTTGCTCCAAAACGAACGAGACAGTATCCCTAGCAGCGGGGTCAAAGGTTAATACGACGTCTGCTTTTTGACTTGCGCTACCCATAACGAAAATATATCCAACCTTGCCTCCAGTCGATTGTCTTTGCATTCTGGATGCAACAAAATCACGGCGACATCCATTCAACAGCGGCACTATTTGAAGTGGTTCTAAAAAATTTAAACGAAGTTTTCTTAGCGCATCAATTAAATCCGTACCAGATTCAACGAATTCATTTCCGTCAAACTTTATTCTTAAAGAAAATCTCACGCTGTCGTCAAATTCCAAATCAGCGTCAAATTCGATACCGGATTGAGTTGAGTGGCAAATTATTTTCATATCTTTTACATATCAAACCATGGATTTTTTATAAAAGGACCAATAAATTTCCCGTCTGGTCCGACTCTTCTAGCTCCCATAATGTCCCAAGGTTCGATTGTATGCGGAACTGCAACTTCCATCTCATGAGGAAATGGTGAAGCTGGACCTAGAACCTCATTTACGTCAATTCCGGCTGGTTGATTTTTTAAAGTGTACACATACCCGTCACCACTCGCAGTTTTACCAAAATCTTCTCGAGCTACATTCGGCGATTTTGAAGTGGAAACATAGTTACTTGCCTTCCCAGTACCAGCATATTCAAGTAGGTCATCAGTTCCCCCCAATGGTTCAAATCCCGTATCGAATATCTTTGATGGAGGGCGCGCGTCACCACGGAAAAGGAATTTCTGTGTCGAATCAGCAGATGAGTTTCCGATGACCGATACTTCACCTGCACTATTTGCCCCAGCGACATTATCCGGTACCAACGTCTCAGGAATAGCACGATTAGTGTTTGCAGGTTTTGCACCCAATGACTCTTCAACCTTGACCACAATATTATCAAGGATTTGACCAACATCTTTTGTAAGAATTGGCAATTTATTTTCCACAAATGCCAAGACTGTGCCACCAACCTTCTTGATGATGGGTCCACCTGCCACTTGGGCAATCACATCAGTAACATTATCTGGCATCAGTACTTCAGCTAAAACATATGCGGCAGCAGCTCCTTTATCCCCCACTTTACCTACAATACCACCCTGCTGCTGCCAATATGCGCCAGATTGTACGATAATATCTTTAGTACCTTCTTTTATGTCATGAAGAGTGTTATTTGCTGCGCTAGTCGTATTAACGATAAGTTCGACACCCTTACCAAGTTTGTCATTGATAGCTGCTGCATTAGGATTAGTCAGAGTCCCATATTCATCGTAACCATCATATTTGTTTGTAAACATATCACTTGCTTCTGCGTCAGACACAGACGTAACTTTCTGATCAGGAAATTCAACTATCTTTCCAGTACTAAGCTGAATTGCAGGAATTGGATTGCCATTTGTGTCAAATGTGACACCTCTGGTATAAGTTGTTCCGGTCGGTAAATATCCAGACGGATACTCAGGTGTTGCGTCTGTCGCTGCAAATCCACCATTTGATGTACTGTTCCAAGTTATTTTTTTCGTTCCATCTGCCGCTTCGCTATCTGCATCTGCTACAGATGAGCTATTGTTGACACCGTAGCTTTTATTTGGATCAACGATGCGGCCACTTGGTAATTGATAACGTCCGTCAGCAAAAGCAATCACTCCATCGCTGCCGACTTTAACTGTCACTGTTGGGGAATTTGGATTTTCCCCATGGCCCATCGCTTGATTTGACCAATTGTCAATCGAGTCATCGGAGCCCGCGGCAACATTAATAGGCCCCAAATTCGCCAACAGCTGATCCACATTGGTGTTGTAATCACCGCCAATGCTGCCTGCATCAGAAAACTTCAGCGCCCCGGTCCTGTCTGCGGCATTACTGACGTCCGCACCAGTCACAGAACTAAGCGCATTTAAATAGGCGTTCATGCCGTAAACAACTTGCCCGCTGACATCCTGGGTGTTATCAATGATTTGATTGTTATCGTAGACAAGATCATTGATCGTCGTTTGTCCGTTATTTCCCTGACCAGTTGTTGCTCCAGAGCCAGTACCGGTTGTGTCACCACCTGGTGTGGTTGTTCCCCCGCCCGGCGTGGTTGTTCCACCGCCCGGCGTGGTCGTGTCTCCACCTGGTGTCGTTGTTCCCCCGCCCGGCGTGGTTGTTCCACCGCCCGGCGTGGTCGTGTCTCCACCTGGTGTCGTTGTTCCCCCGCCCGGCGTGGTTGTTCCCCCACCCGGTGTGGTCGTATCTCCACCTGGTGTCGTTGTTCCACCTCCCGGTGTAGTCGTGTCTCCACCTGGTGTGGTTGTTCCACCGCCAGGCGTGGTCGTATCTCCACCTGGTGTCGTTGTTCCACCTCCCGGTGTAGTCGTGTCTCCACCTGGTGTGGTTGTTCCACCGCCAGGCGTGGTCGTATCTCCACCTGGTGTCGTTGTTCCCCCACCCGGTGTGGTCGTATCTCCACCTGGTGTCGTTGTTCCACCTCCCGGTGTAGTCGTGTCTCCACCTGGTGTCGTTGTTCCCCCGCCCGGCGTGGTTGTTCCCCCACCCGGTGTGGTCGTATCTCCACCTGGTGTCGTTGTTCCACCTCCCGGTGTAGTCGTGTCTCCACCTGGTGTGGTTGTTCCACCGCCAGGCGTGGTCGTGTCTCCACCTGGTGTCGTTGTTCCACCTCCCGGTGTAGTCGTGTCTCCACCTGGTGTCGTTGTTCCCCCGCCCGGCGTGGTTGTTCCCCCACCCGGTGTGGTCGTATCTCCACCTGGTGTTGTTGTTCCACCATCGCCACCAGTATTACCTCTATTTACGAAGTCATACACATCCTGTTGAGCTTGTGTAAGCTGCCGCAGAGCATCTGCCAGAGCTGCATAGGTATTGGCGACCACGTTGGGGCCTGGATTGAAATAATCGCCCCACAATTCAATTTCCGACTCAATCTCATCGTAATTCCTTTGTGCAACATCCACGGCTTGTTGCAACGCATGCAAAGTCCCAGTGTCAGTATTGCTGCCAGGACCTGTTTCGCTAGTGCCAGTGCTATCATCGCTGGTGTCGACGTCGTGCTCAGCGGCATACAAATCTGCCTGAAGTCTTGTCACCTCTTCCTGTGCAGCACCTTCTTGAGAAAGCAAGGACGTGTATCCAGGATCGCCGATATCTGGATTACTGTACTCTTGAATCAGCTTTTGAATATCTTTCAGGTGCTGCAACGCATCAGCCACGGCTGCCCGCAAAGATTCCAGATCAGATGAACTGGTAGTGGCCATCATCATCGTCATCATCATGGCTTTGCCAGCAAGGGCATGTACCGGCTCGACCCAGGTATCGGTCTTGCCGGTGCCGTTGCCCGCGTTGGCGGTAAAGCTATTGTGATTGATGCCCGTCCAGCTATTAAACACCTGGCCATTCACGCGCAGGATGTCGGTCGCAACACCGTCCGTTTCGCTCACCACTACCTGGCCACGGGCATCAGTGATCTGGTGTTTGATGGATGTCACATTGGTGTTGCCCTTTACACTGACGTTGACCATCTGTATCTGTTTGCCATTGACGTCATAGCTGTATTGCTGAGTATTCGTGCTATTGGCACCAGACACCCGGCTGTTACTGTAGGCAGATTCAACACGGCTTTGCAGATAGCCTTCGGCCAATGTTTGTTCCAGACTGACATTGACGTGATTGCCTGCAATATCGTCCATGCTGTAGCCACGTAAGTGGCCTGCCGCGTCATAGTTGGTATAGTTGGCCTGTTGAACGGTTTGCCCTAGCACATTGTTGCGTATATTTTTTCTGATGAGGCCATTGGCATCGTAGTAGTGAGCATCCTGGGTTGTCGTCTCTGCATAAGCGGCCAATTGGCTGACCTGCAATGCTTGCATATAACGTGCATCCATACCGCTGCTAATACCTTGCTGTAGCAGGCGACCAGCGCCATCATACAAGCGCTGATCCACGACCGTTGCCAGTGCTTGTGGCAAACGGTTACCTTGCGGATCATAACTGGCCACTGCAATGCTGCTGACCCGGTTGGCCGCGTCATAGCTGAAGTAACGCGTGATCAGACCTTCACGCACGACATAGGTAGTGCGACTGGTGTCCGGCTGACCATTGCTGCCCAGCGGTATCTGTGCCACCAGTTCCTTACCCCAACTGGTGTCACTGGCTACATTGCCGTTCTTGTCATAAGTCAGCAGATGGCCCTGGCTGGCGACCAGGTTGCTGGTGTCAGCAGCACTATTGTTATTTGCCCCTTCAACCAATATCTGCCTTTGCATACTGTCATAGGCATACCAGTTGTAGGTGTTTGAAACGGTACTGGCCACCGTTTCATGGCTGACCGTATGCATGCTGCCGCTGATGCTGACCTGGCGGGTGGTCGTGCCTGCAGATTGTGTCAGTTGCACATTGAGCTCACGTAAGAGATTACCCGACTTGTCATAGCGTAGTGCAGTGATATGTGCGTCATCCCGTGCTTCAATGATGAATATCTGCCCGTGGGCGTTATAGCTCAGACGAGTATTTTGCAGGCTGATATCGGCCTGGATGGTTTGTTCAGTTACGTGTTGTCCGGCCAGATTGTAGCTGTACAGCGTGGTCTTGTCAGTGGCCAAGTCACGGATCTGGGTGACTTGGCCAACTTCGTCGTAATGGTAGTTCAGGTTCTGGCCACGGCTATTGGTTTGTTGCAGCAATTGCCCCGCACTGTCATAGCGGTAGCTATAGGTGGCACCACCAATGTCCTTGTGGCTTTGCAACTGGCCTTGTGCATTGAACTGCCAGGTGCTGATGTTGCCGTTGGCATCGCGATAGGCAATCTGGTGGCCCTGGGTGTCATAGGCATATTGTTCAAACTGGCCCAGTGGTTTCTGGATGAACACGACATTGCCGCGCAAATCATATTCATAATGCGTCGTTTCACCATTGGCATTGGTCCGGGCGATGACCCGTCCGGCCTGATCATAGCTGGTGCTGCTGACCAGGCTTTGGGTACTACCGGCGACATTGCCGGTGCTGGTGTTGTACAGGCCAACCGGATCGCTGCTAGCCTGGACCAGGCGGCCCATATGGTCGTACTGATAGCGGATGTGGTTGCCGTTGGCATCCGTCAGGGCAATCTGCTCACCAAAGGCATTATAGACATGGCTGACGATGCCACCATCGGCATGGGTTTCCTTGATCAACTGGCCGCGCGCGTCGTAGCTCATGCGGTTGACATTGCCATTGGCATCCCGGATGGCAATCTGGCGACCCCGGATATCGTAATAGTATTCGGTAATGGCGCTATCGGCACTTTGTTGGCCATCGTCATCCGGGTTGATCTGGCGTATCAACCGGTTATTCGCATCGTACTGGTAAGTGGTTACACCACTATAATCGCTCAGGTCACTGCGGCTGGTGAGATTGCCCCAGCGATCAAAGCTCTGATAGATGACTGGTATTTGTCCATCGCGGGTTGGCAGGGTGAATGTCACGGCACGGCCCTGTGCATCATACTGCGTAGTGCTGCGGCGCAGGCCAGACACATAATCGGCCTCTTGTGCACTGGCTATGTTAGCCAATGGGTCGCCGTTGCCAAAGTTGAGGCTGGCGGTGCTGATACCTTCACTGCTTAAAGTGACCGTCTGGTGGCCTTGTACATCATACTGCATGACCTTGGTAACACCACCGCTGTTACTGCGCCAGAGATGGCCGGCGTTGTCATAGTCATAGTGGGCGACCTCGACACCATTGCTGCGCTGGCTGGTGGCTTCATCAAAGGCGTTGTAGCTGACTTCATTGCGCACCACGGCTGTTTGTGCCTGGTTAAGGTAATTAATGTGCGTACCATCAGCGCTAAGTTGGATATTGGAACCAGGCGTAATGGTGGCAGTACGACGCCCCAGGGCATCGTATTCATAGGCGGTAAACAGGGTGTGCAAGCTATCATTGCTCCACACCGCTTGCCATTGTTTGCCCAAATGGTTTTGTGCATCGTAAGAAGCGAAGTGACTGACACCATTGGCATCGGTACTTTGTACGACATTACCACGGTTGTCGTAACGGGCAAGGCTGATACGGTCATCGCTGCTAAGACTGGCGGCGACGTAAGTTGTACTGTTCGCAGAAGCTACACCGTTCGCATAGTCGCGTTCGACGACGATATTCCCATAGGCATCGCGGCGGTATTCTTTCAGTGTGCTCAGTGCGCTGCCAGGTTCTGTCGTGGTACCTGGTTCAACCACGGCTTTGAGGCGGCCCAGGGCATCGTAATAACGGTAGCTGGCATTACCCAAGATATCCCAGCTAGCCACCAGATTGCCGGTGGCATCGTATGCACTCGTCGTCGTGAGAATGGCACGATTGCGTTGACCACTGGAGATATCTGTCACGCCATCACTCACCTCGACATTAACTCGAGTCAGGCTGATCTGACGATTGGCCTTGTCATACCCAAAGCCAGTAATGCGGTCATTGTCGTTATGGATGGGCAAGACCAGCTTGCCATTCCCATCCACACTACCCGCATTGGCATATTCCGTGATTCTGGTGACATTGCCATTGGCGTCATAGATTTTGGAGGTGACATAACCCAGCGCATTAATACTGGCAGTCCGTTGCCCTTTTTTGTCATAGAAGTAGCGGCTGATGTCCCAGCTGTCGGTTTCTGGATTATTCAGCACCGCGGTCTGGCTCAAATTACCAAACACATCATAGCTAAAGCGCGTCACTTTAGACACCAGTATGCTGCTGGCTCCATCTTGCCCACTATTCACCCAGGTCGCCGCTTCCGTGGTTTCTATCACCCGCCCCAACTGGTCGTAATGGGTGGTGGTGGTCCGGTCCTGGCTATGGGCTGTTGCTGCCAGCGCCGTCGTGACCTGGCTGGCAGTAGGTGCCTTGCCTGCGCTGCCAGTGATACTGCTCGTATTGATGGCCGTGGCATAGCGCGTCACTGCCGTGGTATTCCCAAAGCTGTTGCGGCTATAACCCGTCACATTACCAAGCGCATCCACGTCATAACTGACACGGCCCAGCTTGTCATACGTGCGGTAGCTGTAATTACCAGCCACATCGCGGCTGGCGATGACATTACCAAAGCTGTCATAAGTGACCGTGCTTTGCAGCGTGACCTGTCTTTCTGAGGCGAATGCCAGGCTGTTGGCACCATTCACCGCCAGCGTGTCACCGGCCCCGTCATACACAGTCGTAGGCGCATAGATGGTTTTGACCTGACGACCGAGTGCGTCATATTCATAACGGGTGATGCGTTGTTCTGGCCTGCCCGCAGCTTCGGTACGGCTGCTCAGGTTACCCAATGCATCGTAAGTCATGCTGGTGACGATGGCAGCACTGACGGTGGTGCCTGGCTGCAGGTTGCCACTGGTATCCACAGTGACACTGGCCAGGCTGACGACTGGTGATGTTTCACT
>NZ_JBMPOR010000041.1:0-30821 GCF_049340265.1 Undibacterium sp. Di26W | reverse complement strand
GCTTGAGTCTCTCCAAGATCAGTGCGTCGTTTGTTGCCAGTACGGAGTTCCAGAGTACGTATGGCAGTCTGGACAATAGTGCCTTTGTGGACCGGGTGTACCAGAATGTGTTGCACAGGACATCGGATGCGGCGGGTAAGACGTACTGGCTGGGGCAGCTTGGCAGTGGGGTCAGCCGCGGAGATTTGCTGGCAGGCTTTACCGAATCGACGGAGTTCAAGGCCACTTCTCAGAGCAAGGTGTCGTTGACGCTGGATTATATCGGGCTGCTGGGACATGCACCGGATGCGGCGACCTTTAATGCTTTGCTGGCTCAGTCGGGCGTGGATGCAGTCACGCTCATCGGGCAGTTTATTAATTCGCCTGAGTATCTGGCCAGGTTTATGCCGGTTTGAGGGGGAAACAAGGATCAATGTATTCGTTTAAACAGCACCGGCATATTGTGCAAGCGCATAAGTATTTATTTGCTTTTGGGTAAACCGGGGGGTAGGATGAAAATCCTACCCCCTACGGAGACTGCTATGCGACGAATTGTATTGGCTTGCCTGGTTTTTGCTGGTGTGTTGTTATCTCTGTCGCCGGCATTGGCTGCAGGTGATCGCGGTAGTGCGGAAGAGGCGATTGCTCTGGTCAAGAAGGGCAAGAATTTCATCAAGGCGAATGGTAACGAGTCTGCTTATACCGCCATCAATGATCCCAAGGGACAATTTGTGGACAGGGATCTGTACCTGTTTGTCTTCGATGCCACAGGCAAAACCCTGGCCCATGGTGCCAATGCCAAACTGATAGGCAAAAACCTGATTGACCTGAAAGATTCTGACAATAAATATTTCATCCGTGAATTTTTAGAGCTTGCCGGCAAGAAAGGCAAGGGATGGGTGGATTACAAATGGACGCATCCACAGACGAAGGAGATAGAACACAAATCCACTTATATAGAAAAACTGGATGATGGCACGATCATCGGCTGCGGTATCTACAAGATATAACTGATCTGTAAGCAAGGTATTTTCAAAGCAGGCATGCGTGAGCATGCCTGTTTTATTTGTGCGCCATTATAGTGGCGCCGGTTCCAGCTTCTCATGTACTGACTTTTTGTACTGACTTTTCTGCACTCACTTCTTTTATACTTTCTTTCTCGTACCATCTCCTGATTGCTGGCGACATGCCATTGCTATCCGGTAATCGGTACACCATCTCCCCTCGCTTCATGCGGCAGTCTTTTTCTCAATGTGTTGTTTAAATAAATTCAATGACAGTTGAGTGTGTTATCGCACAGATCATGGTCCGTGAAAGGGCGATAAGTAACACTTGATACGGTCATCGAACCTGAAACGCTTGATCACCTGTCAAAGCACAGACTGATAAAGATTGCCCCCCACACGTGAAACCCATTCTGAAAAGTAATTTCACATGAGGTCGCTGTCTGCAACAAAACAAAATTATGCATTGCGGCCACACCGAAATTACTCGGCACCGGACTCACCTGAAAAAAGGCAAAAATGAATATCCTACAGCGTTACCTGAGGCCGCTTGCATGCGTGTCCGCAATGCTCATCACATCATTGGTCGCCGGTTGCGGCGGTGGTGGTGGTGATCCGATTTTAGGCATACCGTCAGCGACTTTATCAACGCTGACCGTCAGTCCAGTTACTGCTACGGTAGCAAGTGGTGGTATGCAGCAATTTGTGGCGACGGCAACGTATGCTGATGGCGCTTCGCAGGATGTCACTGCGACGTCGGCCTGGACTTCTGCCAGCCCGAATGTCGCAACCATCGTGAGTAATACCGGCGTCGCCAAAGGTGTGGTGAATGGTACGTCCGTGATTTCTGCCAGCTTTGGCGGGAAAACTGCTTCGGCAACATTGACTGTGTCCCAGTCATCGCTGCTGTCGATGGCACTGCTTCCTGCTAATCCGTCTGTTGCGGTAGGTGGCAAGCAACAGTTTCAGGCAATGGGAACATACTCTGATGGCACCACCAGTGACATCACGGCAATTTCGAGTTTCACTTCGGCATCACCTGCCTTTGCCACCGTCACCAGTACGGGATTGGCGACGGGTGTGGCAATCGGTTCGTCAACTGTCACTGCCGTATCGGGTAGCACGACAGCCACTACCAAGCTGACCGTGACAGCAGCCAATTTGTTGTCCATCGCTTTGACGCCGGCCAATCCGCCTATGCAAATCGGTACCACGCAACAACTGACTGTGACGGCAAAATATTCTGATGGCAGCAGCGTCAACGTCACCGCCAGCAGCAGTTTTTCTTCTGCCACACCAGCTATCGCGACAGTCTCAACTGCCACGGCCAGCAACGGTTTGGTGACTGCTATCGGTAGCGGTACGTCCACGATCACTGCGAGCTTTAATGGTAGCAGCACGACGACTGTCGTTAATGTGAGTTCGGCGTTATTGACTTCGATTACTGTCACACCAGTTAATGCAAATCTTGCGGTCGGCAGCACACAGCAATTTATCGCCAGCGGGAATTATTCTGATGCGACGACAGCGAATATCAGTAATGGCGTGACCTGGACTACCAGCTCACCATTGATTGCAACGGTCTTACCGAATGGTCTGGCCAGCGGAATCAGCACCGGTACTGCACTCGTCACAGCAACCCTGGGTGGCAAGACAGCCTCTGCTTCCTTGGTAGTGATACCTGCGATTACCTTGAACTCCATTGCCATTACTCCCTCGACTGCCAATCTGTCGGTAGGATCAACCCAGGCATTTATAGCGACCGGTACTTACTCTGATGGCAGCAATGTGAATATCACAAGCTCTGTCACCTGGAGTTCTGGTACCACATCGGTTGCGACCATCCTGGCTTCAGGTGTTGCCACGGGTATCTCTGCAGGCACCACAATTATCACAGCGAGTTCAGCCGGAAAAACGGCGACATCAACACTGACCGTCTTGTCTGGTACGGCACTGACTTCGATTGCGGTCACGCCAGCCAACACCAATATGCTTGTTGGTGCGACGCAAGGTCTGGTTGCCACGGGTAGTTATTCTGACGGTAGCACTGCTGTCATCACCAATTCCGTGACATGGACCTCGGGTGCCAGCCCGGTTGCGACGGTTACTGCAAGCGGTCTGGTGAGCGCGGTCACGGCGGGTAGTGCACCTGTGGTGGCCATATCCGGCACCAAATCCGGTTCTGCGACCATCAATGTCTTGCCGGTAGCAACATTAAATACCATCGCTGTGACGCCGGGCATTCCAAGCATCGGGGTAGGTGGTACGCAAAACTTTGTCGCTACCGGTAGTTTTTCCGATGGCAGCAGTCTCAACATCAGCAATGCGGTGAGCTGGACTACGGCCAATACGGCGATTGCCAGCGTATCGGCGAGCGGTGTTGCGAATGGACTGTCAGGTGGAACGACCACCATTACAGCTAATTTGTCTGGCAAGTCTGGTGCGGCCAGCTTGACAGTGACACCGGTCGTGACACTCAGCAGTATCGGTCTGACGCCATCCAATGCAAGCGCAACAGTCGGCGCGTCGCAACAGTTCACGGCAACTGGTAACTATTCAAATGGAACCAGCAATAACATCAACAGCACAGTCAACTGGCTTTCCAGTGCAAGCGGTGTTGCCAGTGTGTCGGCCAGTGGCCAGGTAGTGGCTATTGCCCCAGGTGTGACGAATATCTCTGCTACTCAGGGAGCACAGACAGTGACTACCAGTTTTACTGTCACGGCGGCGCCGGTTGCCGGCATTAATCTTGGCAGTGCCACCAGCTTTGCGGTACTGGCAGGCACATCGATCACCAATAATTCGGGCGGTACTACCCTGATCAGCGGTGACGTGGGTTCACAATCACAGATTGTGGATCCGGTACAGGCCGCCGGTTTCATTAATTACAAATCCGGCGCTATTTTGAACACGGCCCTGTCTGACCTGCAGGTGGCGATTGCGGATGCGAATAGCCGTACCTGTACTTCAAGCTCTGCCAGCGGGATCGATCTGGGTGGACAAACCTTTACACCTGGTGTGTATTGCTATGCAGGTGCGATCAATATTACTGGCACCTTTACCATGAATGGCGCTGGCCTGTATTTGTTCCGTAGCAGTTCGACTTTAAATTCAGTGGCGAATTCTATTGTTGCCTTAACGGGTGGCGCGTCTGCCAGCAGTGTGTTCTGGGTGCCTGTGGCGGCTACCACACTCGGTGCAAACAGCGTGTTCAAGGGAACCATCATGGCGCAATCTGCCGGCATCACGATGGGCGATACGGCAACATTGCAAAATGGCCGTGTTTTGTCTGGCAGTGCAGTGACTCTTAAAAATAACGTGATTGCACGTTAAAAAATCATGGATACATGAAAGGGATCACGTCGCTCCCTTTCATCCAATTTCACTCATCTCATCAGGAGAAACACATGGCGCTGCCAAAAAAAGTAATGACACTCAACTTGTTCGCCTGCGCGCTGCTTGCCAGCCAACTGGCACAAGCCGATGAACCCTGGACCAACCCGGATTGGGCCGATAGTGCCTGGTACATAGGCGGTGGTGCCGGTCGTGCGAGGGCCACTATCGATAAGGATACCTTGACACGCAGCCTGATGAATAACGGCGCCAGCGGTGTCACCTTCCGCACTAGCGAGCGTGACACGGCTTACAAGCTGTTTCTGGGTAAGCAGATGAATAAATACTTTGCCATAGAAGGCGGGTATTTTGATCTGGGAAAATTTGGTTTTGATGCCACCACCACGCCGCCAGGCACTCTCAGTGGTGAAGTCGGCTTTCGTGGCTTCAATCTGGATCTGGTCGGACAGCTACCTTTATCGGAACGTTTTTCCCTGCTTGGACGCATCGGCGCGAATTATGCCAGGGCGGATGCCCATTTCACCGGCAACCGTCTGTATGCGGTCACCAACCCCAATCCTAGCGAGAAAAAACTGAACCCTAAAGTAGGGCTTGGTCTGGAATATAAATTTACAGAAGCACTGGCCCTGCGCGGTGAAGCAGAACGATACCGTGTCAATGATGCGGTGGGCAATCGTGGCGATGTCGATTTTTATTCCATCAGTGTGGTCTACAAATTGGGGAAGCCTGCCTACGTAAGGCCGGTATCCTATATTGCACCCCCGACTCCTGCACCAGTCATGGAGCCGGCACCAGCACCTGTCTTTCGTCCAGCGCCGCCACCGCCAAGGCCACAGCCGGTTTCTGAAAAAGTCACATTCAATGCCGAAGCGCTATTTGATTTTGACAAATCCATCGTCAAACCTGCGGGCAAGCAGGCGCTTGATGATTTGCTGAGCAAGCTGCAAGGCATGAATACGGAAGTGATGATCACGGTCGGTCATACTGATTCGGTAGGCAGTGATGACTATAATCAAAAACTGTCCATCCGTCGCGCTGAAGCCGTCAAGGCCTATCTGATTACCAAAGGGATTGATGCTTCACGCGTGTATACCGAAGGTAAAGGCGAAACCCAGCCGATTGCTGACAACAAGACCAGTGAAGGCCGTTCCAAAAATCGTCGGGTAACAGTTGAAGTTGTCGGTTCACGTCCTTAGATCGTAAACAGGTTCTTGAGCTCCAGGCAGGTTGAGCAGTCAGTACCGTATTTCCAAAACAGGCATGCGTAAGCGTGCCTGTTTTGTTTATGAACTGCCATCATGGTGGCGCTGCCTCCAGCAGACTTTGATACTTGACCGGTCTTTAATTTTTATTTACCCATATTCCTTCGGACTGCATTAAGCGCCTCATTTAATTCATCAACGGTAGCAATTTTGTCTGCATCTGCCATATACAAATAAAGGAGGCGAGTAGGTTCAGACCGACGTTTACTTTTCCTGTCAGGCGTAGTGGCAGAGTCCGACGGACGCTTCTTTTCCTTATCGGCACTTTTTTTGGCTGATTGTGCCAATTCAAGCAGCATTTGTTCCCAAGTTATTTTTTTATTTAATATGGTACGCAACTGACTGATGCCACTGGGAAGTTTTTTACCAAATACCCCTCGACCTTCACTGTTCCACCTGTCGTCTCTGATCAATGACTCGAATTTCGATACGATCACAAAAACTGCTGGCACTTCTTCTGATTTTCGCGGCGACACTCGACTTGTAGAAGAGGAACTCACTGAAGGCGAGCTCACTGGAGAGGGGTTCACCAATTTCCCTTTACCTTCTTTCTTGTCTTTTTCCACGCTTTCTGTTACGGGCCTTCTTGAAGATGAACTTACTGAAGGCGAACTCACTGAAGGCGAACTCACTGAAGAGGGGCTCACCAATTCCCCTTTACCTTCTTTCTTGTCTTTTTTCACGCTTTCTGTTACGGGGCTTCTTGAAGATGAACTCACTGACGATGAACTCACTGAATGTGAACTCAGCGAGGGGTAATTCACCTTTTCTTCTTTTCTTTCTGCCCTATCTTTTTCCTTCGGCTTTGCTGTGGAAGTAAGTTCTACCCGGGCTTTTTCAACTTCCGATACAAGATACTCTTGATATTTATTCAGCTTTCCATCGACGCTATGATCTATAAAACTGGCAGTTCCTCCGTAGGTAGGAAGTTGTGTGTCTCTGACTTTGTGCAATGTATTCACACGAGTAAACATTTCTTTGGCTTTTAATTTTGCCTCGTTTAATCCAAATTGCCCGCCACTCATACGGGTTTCGAAAATACCTCCCTTTCGGCGATTATTTGTCTTGTTCACAGAACTGTCGGTTTTGGCGTCGCGCGCAGGTCCGACAGAATCAGCCTGTATGGATTGTCCGGCAACGATAAAAGGTGCATGGAATGTTGTAGGGTTTAGGGCAGAAACTTTAACGCCAGACTTACGTCGTCTCTTGGTTTCATTGACGAGGGGGTCTTCTGCGGTTGCGTCTTCTCCTCTCGTGCGTTGAAGTACATCAGCCAGAAATTCTTGTCGATACCGGGTGTAGATTATTTTTTCTTCATCCGACAGGGTTCTAGTGACCAGATCAGAAATGGGTGTTTTCAAAAGCAAAGGGGTGGAATTTTTGATTGTTCCACCTAATGGGACGCCGCCTGAGCCCACTCGAAGGTATAGCGCCATCACCGCAAAAATACCTTTCAAACCCAGGAGCGGCGTCTCTTTGTTGCTAGCTACGCGTTTTCTAATGGATTCTTCCATAGCGGCAGCATCATGTACTGCCAGAACCAGGCATTCCTGGAAATGAGCTCTCGCTGCATTTTTTCTGTCATGATTATTTTCTGTTTCTGCCAATTCACTCGATTGAGAATACAGGGCAAACAAGTCTGGGATTTTTTGTGTCTCTACGCCAATATTGACCTGCATGGAATAGGCTTTATCATCTAGTTCATCCGGCTTAACACCATTCGTGTTGATCGGTCCTGCATAATAATTACCACTTAGCGGTGCGCGTTCGGTAAAGCCCTTGGTCGCAGCGCGAACATCGCTGACATGGGCAAAAATATTATCCAGCACGGCAAACATTTCTTCTTCTGTTTCAACGGCAGGTTTAAAAATGTATTCAAGAATGTTCTTGGCAAATCCCCTGGCTGGTGTCGAATTCACGAGCGGATTTACCCGCTTGTTGTGATCAGGCGAGATGACGAAGCCTTTCCCAGTCACCATCGTTGTATTTTTATCCAGCTTGGAGTTGGCATCGCCATGTAGTTTCGCACGCTCTGCATCTTCCGGTCCTTTCAACATCGCTTGGTTCTTAGTTTCGTCCAATATACCTTGCCCATCTGCAATGATAGGAAACTCCAGTTCCAGCCCCACCCTTCTTTGCAAGGTGGTCGATTGAGTGTGTCCTGCCTGGGATGTTAACGCTGGCCCTGCTACATTGTTTGCTGGCATAGACAGGGCTTTTTCCCCCATCTGGTCAGCTTCCTGTTCCAGCGTAGGATCATCATTCAGAGGAAGATTTTCCTTCATTTGCATGGTGGGTCGTACACGTCCCTGAGCCTGCTGTACGACGTGCCAGGCTTCATGGGGCAAATGCTGTTCCTGACCTGGTCCGATGTGAATATCGCTACCCTGCGCATACGCGTGGGCATGCAATTGTGATGGTTGTGCCGAGTTGTAATGCACTTTGACATGATCCATGCTCATACCGGACAGCGACTCTATGCCAGACTTGAGCTGGTTTGGAAGACCGGTGCGATTAGGGCTGGTATGGCCAGTTCCCTTGTCTGGTGTGGACGTGGCCTGTAATTGTTTGATGCTCTGCAATTGTTTTGCTTGTGGGCTTGCATCAAGCATTGCTTGCATGGTTTTTAATTGCCTGGCCTGCTTGCTTCCCGCTGCTGCTTCCTTCAGTGCCATTTGTGCTGCCATCTGCGGGCGGGCATCAACAAAACCGGTCGTGGCCTGTGTACGCACTGGTATAACCTGGCTTTGCTGGCCTGCTTTTGCTGGATTAGTATGTACTTTCATTCGAGGTTAACCTTATTCAAGTACATAGGCAGCATATTCTTGCTGTATGAAGATTGCAGTGAGGAAAAGAATTATTGTTTGAGCATACCATTTAATTGCTAATAAAGAAATTTTATGGTTTGTTCATCTGCTGACGGTTTTGTCGTATGCTGGCGATGCCAGAGAAGCTATTGAACTGTAACTTTGAAAACAGAGTGCCTTCTGCTTATGCGACGACCATGGCTGCGTTGCAAATGCTCGCAATAGTTCACTATTGTTCTGCGCAAGTGTTAGCCTTGCCTTGCCCTGATCGCCGGGCAAGCGTCTGTCATTTCTGTTTCAACTGTTACAGTCCACTAGCCCAGCAAACTATCCCATAGCGCTTTGCTTGCATGCGCTTCTTTGGCGATCATTTCTGGTTCTACCCGGGCCCGGTCTTCGCCCTGCAGACGTATGCCATGCTGTAATTTGCGGAACAGGCGATAAGCGACTGCAGTCTGATTCGCCAGCCCGGCATCGATCAGGCCGAGTTCACCGCAGCGTATCAACAGGGCGATGTTGCCCTTGTTGGCGGTCAGTTCCGGATACTGGCTGGCGTATTTCAGTACCAGGTATTGCACGATAAATTCTATGTCTATCATGCCACCGGCATCCTGCTTCAGATCAAACAGTTCGCTGCGGTTGACATGGGCATCATGCATTTTCTTGCGCATAGTGATGACTTCGCTGCGCAGCTTGTCGTCATCCCTTTGCTGGCGCAAGACCTGCTCGCGTATCTGTTCAAACTGCGCGCCGATGGCGGTGTCACCGGCACAAAAGCGGGCGCGTGTCAGGGCCTGATGTTCCCACAGCCAGGCGGATTTTTCCTGGTAGCGGGCAAAGGAGGCCACGGACGATACCAGCAGACCACTGGCACCATCTGGCCGCAGCGCAATATCGATATCAAACAAAATACCGGCCGGCGTGTGGCTGGTCATCCAGGTGATGAAGCGTTGTGCCAGCTTGGCATAATTGGCCGGTGCTTCCTGATCTTCATCGTCATACAGGAAGATGACATCCAGGTCGGATGCATACCCCAGTTCCTTGCCTCCCTGTTTGCCATAGGCGATGACAGCAAAGCGCGGCGCGTGCCGGTGGCGGCTGGCGATGGTTTCCCAGGCTGACTGCAAGACGGCAGCGACGATGATATCTGCCAGTTGCGATAATTCATCGGCCAGATGCTCGACGCTCAACTGGCCTTCCAGATCCTGTGCCAGCAAGCGGAATTGCAGCGCATGATGCATTTCGCGCAGGGTTTCCATCTGCCTTTCGGTATCACCCTGGTGCTGGTCCAGCTGATGTTGCAGATCCAGCCGGAAGTCTGCCCAGTCGGGGCGCTGATGTAGCGAAGATTCGTCCAGCAATTCATCCAGCAGGATAGGGTGGCGACTCAGGAACTTGGCTGCCCAGTCGCTGGCTGCCATCATGCGTATGACACGCGCCAGCGCATGCGGGTATTCGGTCAGCAGGGCCAGGTAGGCGGCGCGGCGGGCAATGGTTTCCATGAAATCCAGCAAGCGGTTCCAGGCCAGCAACTGATTATTGCCCTGGCGGGCGACGATGTTCAGGGCATGGTTGATCAGGGCGATCAATTTGTTGCGACTGGCTTCTGACAAAGCCTGTACCCTGGGCGACTGCCAGGTCGCCATCAGTCTTTGCGTAATGGCAGTGGCATCGCCGCCAGAAAATCCCAAACCGGCCAGATGGTTGGCTATCAGTTCGTCGCTGTCAGGGCCAGACAGGCTGATGGCCAGCATGCCTTGTTCGGTCTCGCTGTTGTTGTTGCCCTTGTCGCGGAAAATCGCATCAAACTGTTCGGCGATGAATTCACGGTGCGGGCGCAATTGATCCAGCAATGCGGTGACGCTGGCGCAGCCCATCATGCAGGCTATTCTTTGCTGGTCTTCTTCCCGCACAGGGAAGGTATGGGTCTGGGCATCGTCCAGATATTGCAGGCGGTGCTCCAGGTTACGCAGGAAGGTGTAAGAATTCAGCAGGCGCTTGACGATGGCGGCATCCAGGATGCCTTTGTCAGCCAGGGTCTGTAAAGTCTTACGGGTAGAGCGATCACGCAGGCTTGCATCGCGGCCGCCACGGATGAGCTGGAACACCTGCGCCAGAAATTCCACCTCGCGGATACCGCCACGGCCCAGTTTGACATTATTGCTGCGCTCGGGATGCTTGGTTTCCTGGCGCACGACTTCGGCCCTGATCTGGGCATGCATGGAGCGCAGGGAATCAATTGCCCCATAATCGAGATAACGACGATACACAAAGGGGCGGATGATTTTTTCCAGCGTCGCAATATCGGCCGGCTGGCCAGTCATGGCACGTGCCTTGACCCAGGCATAACGTTCCCATTCCCGTCCCTGGATCAGAAAGTATTCTTCTATCATGTTGAAGCTGGCCACCAGCGGGCCCGATGCCCCATTCGGGCGCAAGGCCATATCGACGCGGAAGCTGAAACCGTCTTCGGTTACTTCAGAAATGGCGGCAATCAGTTTTTTACCCAGGCGGCTGAAGTATTCATGGTTGGACAGGCTGCGCTGCGTCGCGTCCTGCACCCGGGTTTCGCCATCTTCGGCATAGCAAAAGATCAAATCAATGTCAGAAGAGACATTCAGTTCAAAACCACCGAGCTTGCCCATGCCCAGCACGATCAGGGCCTGTTCGGCACCGCTTTCTTCACCAAGGGGAATGCCGTGCATGGCTTGCATGTCGGCGTTAATGGCCTGTAAGTGCTGCTGTACGACAAAGTCGGCAAACAGGCTGATGGTGGTGACTACCTCATCCATGTCTGCCTGTCCACCAAGATCACGTTGGATGAGGGAACAGATCACCAGATTGCGCAAACGGCGCATGGCTTTGTTAAGAGACAGGCCCGCGTATATTTCTTTTTGTAAAAACTGCGCAAAACCCTCTGGTCTCAAGGATAATTCAGAAACTTGCTGTAAAAGCGTTTTTCGGCTGACATCTGCGCTAAGCCAGTTGGTGAAAAAGCGGGAAGCCTGAAGTATTTCAGCGTCTGGGGAAGGGCTTGCAGTCATAATGGGCATCGTTAGCCTGAGATGCTGTTGATTTTAAGCGATCTGCGCCCTAAGAACGTAAACAGGTTCTAATGGTGCAGTATGCGCTGCAAGAAGTTAAATCCGCAGTGTAATCGGACATAAATATATTTATACTCCTGTGGAGTATAAGAAAATCGTCAACCAGACCAGTATGCCGGAGCCGGCCCTGGCGGGTGTGGCGATAAGGATCAGAGACAAAATGCCAGAGCAGTTGACATGTTGAAAATGAAGGGCTTCCCGTTATTTGCAGCCCACGAGTTGACGTTAGCCGTAAGTGTCATCCCTGCCATAGATGTTATGGCAAGACAAAGGGATAACAGTTGGGCACAGTTGACTTCAGGTACGACTTCTCTACAGATTGAAATTTGGCAATGACTCAGGCAGAACAAGCAAACATTGCTAACCCCGCAAAGACGGAAGAAATCCCGCCACCGCCCAGCCGGTTCTGGTGGTTCTGTGGGTATACCTGGCGTACCTGCGGCCGCGGGCTGCGTTTTACGCTGAAATTTCTGCTCCTGCTGTATTTCCTGTTTTGTGCCCTGGTGCTGGTGTTGCGCTATGTTGTCTTGCCGAATGTGAACAGCTATAAGCCGGATATCGAGAAAATGATTTCGGCGTCGCTGGGACGGCAATTGCAAATTGCTAACTTGCACGCTTCCTGGCAGGGGCTGAATCCGCAACTGGTGCTGGATAATGTCGTGCTGCATGACGCCAAAGGTATGCCAGCACTGAGCCTGCCACAGGTCTCGGCGACGCTGTCCTGGTGGACGCTGGCAGTCGCAGACCTGCGTTTTGAACGCGTCGTGATTGAAAAACCGGCGCTGGATGTGACGCGTGAAGCCGATGGCAAATTCTTTGTCGGCGGGTTCTTGATCGACCCGGCAGCCGAAAGCAAGGGCCAGGGCATGGACTGGGTGCTGTCACAGCGTGAAATTGTGATTCGCAATGGCTCAGTGCGCTGGACCGACAAGCTGCGCAACGCGCCAGAATTGACACTGCCAGATGTCAGCTTTGTCTTGCAAAGCCAGTGGCGTCATCACCGTTTTGCCCTGAAAGCCACACCGCCCGCCAGCTTGTCTGCACCGCTGGATATCCGTGGTGATTTCCAGCACCCGGTGTTTGCCAAAAAGATTGCCGACTTTTCCTTGTGGTCGGGGGAACTGTATACCGACCTGCGACATGCCGATTTGCCGGCGCTGAAGGCCTATGTTGATTATCCGGCGGATGTCAAAAAAGGGTATGGCTCGGTACGTTCATGGCTGCATCTGGAAAAAGGCCGGGTCGCCGACCTGACTGCCGATCTCAGCCTGACGGATGTCGTCGGTAAATTTCGTGCCGACCTGCCAGAGCTGGACATGGCCCTGGTCAGTGGCCGCCTGGTCGCCAGCGAACACCAGGCACTGAAGGCAAAATACCTGTCGTCGGTGTTTGGTCAATCAGGCCATAGCATATCGCTCATTGATTTTTCCATGCGCACCCGCAATGGCGAGCAATTGCCACCTACCAGCATCAAGGAAACTTTTACTCCCGGTGAAAAAGGCCAACCCGAAAAGGTTGAGCTCTATGTGAAGACTCTGGATTTGCAAACCCTGGCCAATTTTGCCGAGCATTTGCCACTGCCGGCTGACCAGCGCCAGATGCTGGTGGATTTTGCCCCCAAGGGCCAGCTCAGGGACTTCACCGCCAAATGGCAGGGCAGTTATCCGGATGTTGCCTCTTACAGTATCAAGGGGCAGTTTATCAATTTGTCCATGCAGGCCCAGCCAGCCCAGTTGGCACGCACCAGGACGGCACAGTTGCCGGCCAAGGCGGCAGTGCCTGCCATTCCCGGATTTGAAAACTTGTCCGGCCATATCGAAGCCAATGACAAGGGCGGCAACTTTACCCTTGATTCCAAAGATTTGTCCTTGCGCCTGTCTAGCTATTTTGTTGATCCGCTGATGCCCTTCTCGCGTCTGCTGATGCAGGCACAATGGCAGTTTGTGGCGCAAGACAAGCTGATTTTCCAGATTAATAAAATGGATGCCCAGCAAGAAGGCATGCATGCCGTGCTGAGCGGCAAGCACATCATGTCCATGCGCCATGGTGCCGATGCCCAGCCGGGCGAGGTGGATCTGACCGGTAATATTTCGGGTTTTGATTTAAAACAGCTGGATCGTTATATTCCTACCGTGGCACCTGACCACCTGCGCCACTGGTTACTGAATTCCATCCTGGATGGCCGGGCAGACGATGTCACCATACGCATCAAGGGTGATCTCGCACATTTCCCATTCATCGGTACCGATGGCAAGCGTGCGCATAAGGGCGAATTTATCGTCAAAGGCAACCTGACCGGCGGCAAACTGGACTTCACCGCTGGCGCCCTGACGGAAGATGGTCACCCGTTGTGGCCAGTGATTGAAGATATCAAAGGGAATTTTATTTTTGATAAAGCCAGGATGGAAATCAATGGCGATACCGCCAGGACTTTGGGTGTGGACCTGAAAAAGGTCAAGGCAGTGATTCCCGACCTGGCCCACCATAATGGCATCCTGAATATCGATGGCACGGTCAATGGCAGCCTGCAAAACATGCTGGGCTATGTCGGTGCCAGCCCGGTCAGTGGCTGGCTGGGGCATTTCCTGAAAGAGACAAAAACCACGGCCCCGGCGGCCTTGTCGCTGAAACTGCAATTACCGTTGCAACATCTGATTGAATCCAAGGTCCAGGGCGTTTTGAATTTTGCCAATAATGACGTGGCCTTGCAGCCCAACATACCCATGGTGTCTGGCCTGAACGGCAGGCTGGAATTTAATGAAACCGGCGTCAATCTGGGCACGCTGAAAGGCAATTTGCTGGGCAGCGGGGTGCAGATCACCGGTGGCTCACAAAAAGATAACAGCGTCAAAGTGCGGCTGGATGGCAGCATGACGGCAGAAGGCTTGCGCAAGGTGATGCCACCCTCCATGGCGGATAGAATCGGTGAGCGTATTAATGGCAGTGCCCGTTATACCGCCAGCATCCACGTCAAGAAACGCCAGCCAGAGATAGTGATTGAATCAAACCTGAGCGGGCTGGCATTGAACTTCCCCTTGCCTTTGAAAAAGAGTGCAATGGAAGCCATGCCCTTGCGCTTTGAAATGCTGCCCCTGGCCAGCAACGATGCGCAAGTCTGGCGTGATGATATCCGTGTTTCGCTGGGCAATACTGTGAATGCCCGCTATCTGCGCCAAAAGACCGGCAGCGCGCCATGGCAGGTGCTGCGTGGCGGTATAGGTGTGAATGCACCGGCTCCCGAACCAGACAGCGGCCTGAGTGCCAATATCGAACTCAAGTCCCTGAATATCGATGAATGGCGGCGACTGGCTGTACCTGCTGCCAGCAGCAATAGCAGCAGCAATAACAGTAATAGCGGCAGCAGCGCACAGGCAGCCAATGCAGGCCAGAATACCGTGCTTGAAAAAGAGAATATGGAGCTTGATCTAAGTCCGTATCTGGAACCAACTTCCATGGCCGCCCGCACGCCAGAGCTGCATATTATGGGCAAGCAGCTGGAAAATGTGGTGGTCGGTGTCACCCATCAAAAGAATGTCTGGCAGGCGAATATCCATTCCAACCAGGCAGCTGGTTACCTGACCTGGAATGAAGGTCCGGGCGGCCAGGGTGTGGGTAGTGTGACGGCCAGGCTGAGTAATCTCATCATTCCGCAATCGGCAGCGGCGGATGTCAGTGAATTGCTGGAAGGTAAAAACACGACGACCCAGATACCGGGGCTGGATATCGTGGCCGAGAATTTTGAGTTGTTCAATAAAAAACTGGGCTATCTGGAATTACAAGCCGTCAATCAAGCGCAAGGCAACAGCGGGCAGGCTCAAAGCAACAGCGGGCGCGAATGGCAGATCAACAAGGTCTTGCTGAAAAACCCGGATGCAGAATTTAGTGGCAACGGTAAATGGTCCAGCCAGGGTGGCGATGGCCGCACCCAACTGAACTATGTGCTGGATGTGGCGAATGCCGGTAAATTGCTGGAGCGTCTGGGTTTTGTTGATGTGTTACGCGGCGGACGCGGCAAACTTGAAGGTGACGTACACTGGAATGGCCTGCCTTTTGCCATGGACATACCGAGCATGAACGGGCAGATCAAGCTGGTACTTTCTAGTGGGCAATTTTTAAAGGTGGACCCGGGGGCGGCCAAGCTGCTGGGCGTGTTGAGCATGCAGTCGTTGCCACGTCGTCTGACACTGGATTTTCGTGATGTATTTTCTGACGGCTTTGCCTTTGATTCGATCGCTGGCATGGCCCAGATACAGCAGGGCGTGGCAAAAACCGATAATCTCAAAATGCTGGGCGTGAGCGCCACCGTACTCTTGCAGGGAAATGCTGATATTGTGCATGAATCACAGAACCTGCATGCGACCGTGATTCCGGTCGTGAATGTCGGCACCGCTTCAGTGGTGTATGGTTTGGCAGTCAACCCGGTGATCGGCCTGGGCACCTTTCTTGCTCAGTTGTTCTTGCGTGAACCCTTGAGCAAGGCCTTTACTTTTGAATACCAGATCAGTGGCTCATGGAAAGAGCCCACCGTGACCAAGATGGACAATCGCGATGAAGCAAAAAATAATCGCAAACCCGTGGCCGCTCAGTAGCTGGCCAGGAATTCGGCAAATAAGTGGTCAAATAAGCGGGCAAATAAGGAAGAGGGTGAAATGAAAATAGCTGCAATACAAATGATTTCCACACCGGTGGTAGCAGAAAATATTGTTACCGCAAAACGCCTGATGCAAGCCGCTGCGGATGCCGGTGCGAAGCTGTTACTGTTGCCCGAATACTGGCCATTGATGGGCTTGCATGAGACCGACAAGGTCAACGTTGCCGAAGAAATCGGCCACGGCAGCATGCAAAGTTTCATGGCCGACACCGCGCGCAGCCTGGGTGTGTGGCTGATAGGCGGCACCATTCCACTGCAAGCGGCAGAGCCCGGCAAGGTCTTGAACACCACGCTGGTATTTAACCCGCAGGGCGAACAGGTGGCGCGCTACGACAAAATTCATTTGTTCGGTTTCAGTAAGGGTGACGAGTCGTATGAAGAGGCGCGCACCATTGTTGCTGGTGAGCAAGTCAGTAGCTTTGATGCCGGGTTTGGCCAGATTGCTTTGTCCATCTGCTATGACTTGCGTTTCCCGGAATTATTTCGTGCGCTGGGCACCTGTTCCCTGATCGTGGTGCCGGCTGCATTTACCTACACCACAGGACAGGCACATTGGGAAATTCTGTTGCGTGCCAGGGCCATAGAAAATCAGTGTTATGTACTTGCTTGCGGGCAAGGTGGCAAGCATGTGAATGGCCGCCGCACCTGGGGACACAGCATGCTGATCGACCCTTGGGGCAAGATACTTGCCGTACAGGAAGAGGGTGAGGGCATCGTCAGTGGCGACATCGATGAAGCCCTGATCGCCAGCATACGTGAAAGCCTGCCTGCCTTGCGCCATCGCAAACTGTAAGCTCTGCAGAGACAGCCCGTATTGCTCTACAATGTGGCATAGGACTTTAATTTGCCCTGTTTATTTTTGCTGTATTAGTTTGCTATATTAATTTGTTGTTTTCAGAAGCCATCCATGACTCCATATGATCCCGCTTTAAGCTATCTCGGCATTGCCCGCGACATCCTGCTGACCCCTTTCGGTCTGGACGAATCCAAACTCAGCAAAGTGCTGGCCAGCATGTTCAGCCATAAGGTTGATTATGCCGATCTGTATTTCCAGTTCACCCGCAATGAAGGCTGGAGTCTGGAAGAAGGCATTGTCAAGACCGGTAGTTTTTCCATCGACCAGGGTGTCGGTGTACGTGCCGTATCGGGCGACAAGACTGCTTTTTCTTACTCTGATGAAATATCTGAACAGGCTTTGCTGGATGCCGCCAAGGCAACCCGCACCATTGCCCGCCAGGGTGCAGGCAAGATACAGGTTGCATCCAGTCTGCAAGGACTGGAAGGTTCGAATGGTCGCGCCCTGTATCTGCGTGATGATCCGTTGAATTCGCTGGATGCGAATCAAAAAGTGCAGTTGCTCGAACGTCTGGAAAAAATTGCCCGTGCGAAAGATCCGCGCATCGTGCAAGTCATGGCCAACATGGCTGGTGAATATGATGTGGTATTGGTGGCACGCAGTGATGGCGTCATTGCTGCCGATATCCGTCCCCTGGTGCGGGTATCACTGACCGTGATTGCTGAACAGAATGGCCGTCGCGAAATGGGTAACAGCGGTGGCGGTGGTCGTTATGATTATTCGTATTTCACCGATGCCCTGCTGGAAAAATATGCGGATGAAGCCGTGAAATCGGCTATCGTCAACCTCGATGCGCGTCCGGCTCCAGCTGGTCCAATGACCGTGGTACTCGGCCCGGGCTGGCCAGGGGTGTTGCTGCATGAAGCCATCGGCCATGGCCTGGAAGGTGATTTCAACCGCAAGGGTTCCAGTACCTTCTCGGGTCGTATCGGCCAGCGGGTCGCTGCCAAAGGCGTCACCGTGGTGGATGATGGCACCTTGCAGAATCGCCGCGGTTCACTGAACATGGATGATGAAGGCAATCCTACCCAGTGCACGACACTGATAGAAGACGGTATCCTGAAAGGTTATATGCAGGACACCATGAATGCACGCCTGATGAAAATGCCGGTGACCGGCAATGCCAGACGCGAGTCTTTCGCCCACCTGCCGATGCCGCGCATGACCAATACGTATATGCTGGCTGGCGACAAGGATCCGGAAGAAATTCTGGCATCTGTAAAAAATGGTTTGTATGCCGTCAACTTTGGCGGTGGTCAGGTCGATATCACGAATGGAAAGTTTGTTTTTTCAGCCAGTGAAGCCTATATGATAGAGAACGGCAAGATCACCTATCCAGTCAAGGGTGCGACCCTGGTCGGCAACGGGCCTGAAGTGCTGAACCATGTCAGCATGATAGGCAATGACCTGCGCCTTGATTCCGGTGTCGGTGTTTGCGGTAAGGAAGGCCAGAGCCTGCCGGTAGGGGTAGGGCAACCCAGCCTGCGTATCGAAGGCCTGACGGTCGGGGGAACGGCCTGATGTCAGCCGCCTTACGCCGCCTGTCGGGGCATGGGGCGCAAGCATGATCGTCATTGCTATTGTTTCTGCCAAAGGGGGTGTCGGTAAAACCACGATCACCGCCAATCTTGGTGTCGGGATGGCGCAGCGCGGTTTGCCCGTCACCATTCTTGATCTTGATCCGCAAAATGCCATGCAATGGCATCTTGGTGGGCTGGAGCCTGGTGACACCAACGGCATCAGCCTGCTGACAGCCGCCCGCGCCAAACTGATGGACGCCTGTTACACCAGCCCTTTCGGGGTTGATTTTTTGCCGTATGGCAATGATGGTGAAGCCCAGCGCATACGCTTTGAACAAGTGCTGGAAAAGCAGGACACCTGGCTGCGCAAAAAACTGCAGGCCGCCAAGTTGCCGGACAATGCGGTGGTCTTGCTGGATACGCCACCTGGCCCCTCGGTCTATTTGCAGCAGGCCATCCATGCAGCCGATTTTTTGCTGGTCGTGGTTCTGGCCGATGCCGCTTCCTATTCCACCTTGCCAGAAATGGAAGAACTTATTTCCACATATGGTCAACGCAGCAACGCAGATGTGGGTTCTGCCTACATCGTCAATCAGGGTTCACAGCGACAACTGGCACAAGACGTGCTTACGCTGATAGCAGATCGTCTTGGTGATCGCATGGTGCCTTTCATCGTGCAGGAAAGTCCGCAAGTCGAAGAAGCATTGGCGTATGAACGGCCAGTGCTGGAGTACAAGCCCGACAATCCTGCCTCGCAAAGTATCCAGAAAATCATTGACTGGTTGCTGACCGGCCTCAACAAGCAGCGCTGATCGCCAGCAGGCATGGTCGCGGAATGATCATGCAGGCCTGCAAAGCCAGACGCCTATCAAGATCAGGTTGGCCTGCATCGTTCCGGTTTGGCCGCGACGTTTTCTTTGGTGATGGGCGACAGTTTTTCTGTGTGGTGTGTGCGGCACATGCGTGGCGAGATAAAAGAAATTTTATGCAAATAAAGCCCAAAATAAGCGGTTTTAGCGGCCCAATTGTAAAAATGGTATGCAACAAGTATAAATAATTATAAATCCTTGATTTGCTTATAAATTGTTGACATTTCTTTATTCAGTTTGACTGGACTGCCGATGTTCGCGAGTGGTAAAGTCGCAACGAATCAACACTCTCCAAGGTTTGCGTGTCACGATACAAGCCAGAGAGAGAAAGTCAACGCAAGGGCGCACTGAGTATGTCTACAAATAATCTTTCTTATTACGAAGAGCACCAGTGCTCAAACCAATGGCGTGCTTTTCTGTCGGCGTTTTCTGCCGAATTCGCATCCAAGGTTGAACCCAAGGATTTGCGCGCATTCATGTATCAAATGGGACGCACCATGGCAAGCGGTTTCAATGTTGCCGATGGCAGCAGCCTGCAGGCACTCGAAGCATGCATGAACCAGGTATGGTCAACAATGAACTGGGGCTGGGTAGAGCTGGTGGAAGAAGCCGACGCACTGGTGGTGGCCCACCACGCATCTCCATTGAAAGTGGCATTTGGCGCAGGTGCATTGAGCTGGTCACCAGCTTTGCTGGAAGGGATGTATGCACAGTGGTTTGAAACCCTGGGCATGGACAAGTCCTTACGTTTATCACAGCGTGAAGGTGCGTTTGAAGACGGACAGTTATTTGTTTTTGATTTAAAGAAGCAGCTTGAAGAACCGACGTATTTCACACGTCGTTGATTTTTTGAGTAACAGGATTTACGCAAAGCCGTTCAGCCGTGGCATGACATTGACGATCGTTGGCGTAACAGGCAACACGTCGGCATGCTCAAGGGCGATTTTGCGTAAGTCCTCAGTAAGTTGGCACAGCAGGAATATGGGGGCTGGTGACTATTATGGATGATGACGTAAAAAACCTTTTTCAAAAATTCGGGCAAACCACAGACTCTTACCGCGAAATCAACCGCGATGCAGATAGTGAGCAAGCCCGGCAGCGTTGGCCGTTACTGCGCGATGTGCATGTGAATGGGGCACCGACACCAAAACGCACCCATGCGCATGAACCGGAAGTCGCCGTTCCGGGCACCGCCCAGACTGCTGGCATGTTTAATCCCGCAAGTGCAAAAGCCAGCGCCAAACCGGCAAGTGCCAGGCAAATGACGGCAGCAGCACCAATGCCGCCCGCAGCGGCGACATCCTTGCTGGCAGCAGCGACTGCACCTGCTGCGGTCAAGGCAGCACCCGTGAAACAGATACTGGCCAAGCAGCATGTGAACGATGCCGAAGTCGAAGTCGAGGATGTGGCAGCACCAGCAAGCTTGGCACCAGCGTTCATGTCCAGGAACATGCAGACAGCACAGCGTGAAGTGGCGCATGCTGCAGCCAAGGCGGAAACGCCGGCATCCAGCTTGTTTGCCCAGCGTCAGCCGGTTGCCAGCGAGCCGCCGAAAACACGTGCACCTGCACCAGCAATGGCACCAGCCCTTGCACCAAACGTGACACCAGCAGCACCAGCACCAGCAGCAACGTCGGTCCTGCAGGCTATAGGTGGACGTCGCAGCGCTGCACAGCCACAGGAAGGTACAGCGCCTTCCAAAAATGTGCCTGTGAGTGCCGTGTTTGATCGACTGGCTGCCAAGCCGGAAGAAGAAAAGCCGGTAGAGACGGGCGTCAATTCATTTTTTAAAAAAATATTTAAACCATGAGGGTAGTTGCCGTTATCTCTCCCAAAGGTGGTGTAGGAAAAACTACGGTGACTGCCAATCTGGCAGCGTCCCTGGCGCGGCTGGGGCCGCGTATCACCATACTTGATCTTGATCCGCAAAATGCACTCAGACTGCATTTCGGCATGGCGCATGATGATGCCAGTGGTATCGCCCAGCAAGATGCCATAGACGGTAATTGGGCAGATGGCTTGTTTGAAAGTGCCTATGGTGTTGATTTTCTGCCGTATGGCAGTGTCGATGAAAAGCAGCGTGCCGTATTTGAACAGGATATCAAGTCCGACCCGCACTGGCTGGCAAAACAACTGGCGTCATTGCAACTCAGTGACAATAGTGTGGTGCTGATTGATACTCCGCCTGGCCCCAGCATTTATTTGCAGCAGGTATTGAGTGTGGCGAATTATGCCCTGGTGGTGTTGAAGCCGGATGCTGCATCGTATTCCACCATACCCTCGATAGAATCGCTGATTGAGTATTACTGTAGCGAGCGTAGCGACTTTGAAGGCTACTGCTATTTGTTGAATCAGATGGATGCTGCCAAACAGTTGAGCCGTGATGTGTTCGGCATGTTGCGCAACAGTCTGGGCAAGCGTTTTATCCCGATCACGATACACCGGGATGAAGCCGTCAGTGAAGCCCTGGCCTGTCAGACGCCAGTATCTTATTATTCACAGCACTGTTCGGCCACGCATGACGTGCAGGAACTGACGATGTGGCTGCAAAAGAATTTCAGATTGGTTGATTAATGCGCTCAATACTTGATTCCAGATATCTCTATGGTCGCCTGAATGACCTGGGGCGCGCCATGGTCAACTGGCCCGGCTGGGAACACAAGTTTTCACGCTTCTTAGCTCTGGTGGTCGCTGTGTTCCTGTACTGGACCAGTATCAGCATTCCGCTGGAACTGCCCTTGCAAACCCTGTTTTCCATCGTCATTTTTGGTACGGCGATGTATTTGCGTCGTTATACGGGAACCCTGATTTCACTGGTGATGGTGATGTTTTCCATCAGTGCCACCAGCCGCTATATCTACTGGCGCATCACCTACACCATAGGTACTGAAAACATCATTGACCTGTTTTTTGCGCTGGTACTGATCATGGCGGAAGTGTATGCCTGGCTGGTGCTGTTGCTGGGTTACCTGCAGACCGCCTGGCCACTGAAGCGCAAGCCGGTGATGATGCCGGCAGATACCTCGTCCTGGCCTACCATTGACCTGTTCATCCCTAGTTATAACGAAGACCTGGCCGTGGTCAAGCCTACCGTGCTGGCGGCGATGGGCATAGACTGGCCCAAGGACAAACTCAATATCATTATCCTGGATGATGGTCGTCGTCCGGCCTTTGCCGAATTTGCTGCATCGGTGGGAGTACAGTGCTTTACCCGTGCTGATAATAACCATGCGAAAGCCGGCAATATCAATGCCGCCCTCAAGCGCACTACCGGGGATTTCGTCGCCATCTTCGATTGCGATCACATGCCTACGCGGTCGTTCCTGCAATATACGATGGGCTGGTTTTTGGTCGACCCCAAGCTGGCCATGGTACAAACCCCCCATCATTTCCTGTCGCCCGATCCGTTTGAACGCAATTTGCAGACTTTCCGCAATGTGCCCAATGAAGGTGAATTGTTTTATGGCCTGATACAGGATGGGAATGATTTGTGGAACGCGACTTTCTTTTGCGGTTCTTGCGCCATCCTGCGCCGCACTTACCTGGAAGAAGTCGGCGGCATCGCGGTGGAAACGGTGACTGAAGATGCACATACCGCCCTGAAGATGCAGCGTCGTGGCTACAACACCGCTTACCTGGCCTTGCCGCAGGCAGCGGGTCTGGCGACCGAGAGTCTGTCGGCCCACGTGGGTCAGCGTATACGCTGGGCGCGTGGCATGGCGCAGATTTTCCGTACCGATAATCCCTTGCTCGGCAAGGGGCTTAGTTTTGGCCAGCGACTTTGTTATAGCAACGCCATGCTGCATTTCTTTTATGGTCTGCCGCGCATGGTGTTCTTGCTGGCACCACTGTCGTATTTGTTTTTTGAAGTGCATATCATCAAGGCATCGGCTTTATCGATTGCGGCCTATTCGTTGCCGCATCTTTTGCACGCCAATCTGACCAACTCGCGCATACAGGGCGCACACCGGCATTCCTTCTGGGCCGAGGTGTATGAGGCCACGCTGGCCTGGTATATCTTCCGCCCCACGCTGGTGGCGCTGATCAATCCCAAGCTGGGTAAGTTCAACGTGACAGCCAAGGGCGGTCTGGTCGAGCAAGAGCATTTTGACTGGACCATTTCCAAGCCCTACCTGATCATGCTGGGCGCGAACGTGCTGGGCTTCTTTGTCGGCTTTGGCCGCGCATTGTGGTGGAACAGCTATGAGCTCGATACCGTCATTCTCAACATGTTATGGACCATCTATAACCTGGTGATCCTGGGTGCTACGCTGGCCGTGGCGACAGAATCAAAACAGGTCCGGCGTACCCACCGGGTCAGGGCGGTGCTGAATGCCACCCTGCGCCTGAACAATGGCCATTCTGTCGTTTGCCAGACCGAAGATTTTTCCATGGGTGGCATGTCCTTCCGGGTACCGGATGGTTTCAATATGCAAAAAGATGAAGAGATGTCGATTTCCCTGTATGGCACGAATGGCGAATCAGTATTCCCGGCCAAGACCGTCTTCTTCAACGGTAATCTGCTCAGCGTACAGTTTGCACCGTTGGATATGCAGCAGGAAATGGATCTGATCAATTGCACCATCGGCCGCGCTGATGTCTGGCTGAGCTGGTCAAATGACAGGGATGTGGATCATCCACTTACAGGGCTGAAAGAAATCGCCTATCACAGCATGCGCGGATTTTCACGCTTTGGTACCAGCATCAAGCAATATATCGGGGAAAAAACAGAACATATGAACAAAATAAATGAGGTTCCCATCGTGAAAAGCATCGCCAAAAGTATACGGACAAAGTTGTCGCGCAAAGGCAGCACCACGGCACTCGCCATTCTCTGCGGTTTAGCCGGTGTCATGCACAATGATGATGTGCTGGCCAAGTCCAAGCGCGCCAGCAGCGCCAGCGCCGAAGCCGTCGCCAGCGAAAAAGTGGCGATCGATGATCTGGTGCAGCCCATCGTCGCACCCACTGGCCAAAAGACCTATAACATCAGCCTGAAAGACATGGTCGGGGTTGGTTCCAGCATAGAATTGCGCGGTACCGAAGGCGAGCGCTCTTTCCCCTTTACCGTACGCAGCGATGAAGTGATTACTTCTGCCAAAATCCGTTATGGCATCGCCTATTCGCCAGCGCTGTTGCCAGACCTGTCGCATATCCAGGTACTGGTGAATAATGAACTGGTCAGTGTGGTACCACTACCAAGGGAAACCTCAAAAGGTATCGTGCGTGAAGACGTGATTGACCCACGGTATTTTGCCGACTTCAATCAACTCAGCTTCAAGCTTATCGGTCATTACACCCGGGATTGTGAAGACCCGTATCACTCCAGTTTATGGGCCAAGGTCAGCCACACCTCGAATCTGGAATTGACCGTGTCACCACTGACACTGGCGAATGACCTGGGCATGTTGCCAGCCCCCTTCTTTGATCGCCGCGACAACAAGTTGCTGGAACTGCCTTTCGTCATGCCAGCCACGCCATCGCTGGATATTTTGCGCAATGCGGGTGTCGTCGCTTCCTGGTTTGGTCACCTGTCTTCTTATCGCGGTGCGCGTTTCCCTATCGAAACCAGCGCGCTGCCAATTGGCAACGCGATTGTATTTGCGACCGCCAATGAAGCACCGGTCGGTATCAAATTGCCCGCTATCGCTGGTCCTACCCTGGCCATCATCCCCAACCCTGGCAATGCCAAGGCAAAACTGTTGCTGGTGTTGGGCCGTGATACAGGCGAACTGAGGATTGCTGTCCAGGCCCTGACCATGGGCCAACTGGCCTTGTCTGGCGACAGCGCCCTGATCAAGAATCTGAAAGAAATCGACCCGCGCAAAGCCTATGATGCACCGAAGTGGCTGCCGACTGACCGCCCGATCAAGTTTGGCGAAATGGCCGCGCCACCAGCGCTGCGCGTGAATGGCCTGACACCGGACATCATCAAGGTGAATTTGCGGGTTGCCCCCGATCTGTTCACCTGGCAAAAAGAAGGTGTACCGATTGATTTGCGCTATCGTTTCACACCACGCCCAACGGTCGACAAATCGACGCTCAACATTGGTATCAATGATGAATTCGTGCGTTCGCTGCCGCTGTCTGGTGGCCAGGTAGAAAAAGGCAAGATCAAGGAATCGGTCATGCTGTTCTTCAAGGATGGCCAGCGTTTCGCCCAGGAAGATATCCAGGTGCCGACTTTCCGTATCGGTGCAGAAAACCAGTTGCAGTTCCATTTCTTCTACGACTATCCAAAACAGGGTGCGTGTAAGGATGTGTACCTGGACAATGTGCGTTCTGCGATTGACCCGGATTCCACCATCGATTTTTCCAATATGCCGCATTATGCCGCCATGCCTAACCTGGCTTACATGGCCAATGCCGGCTTCCCGTTCACCCGCATGGCAGATCTGTCCCAGACTGCCATCGTGTTGCCGGACAGGCCAAATACGCAGGAAATGGAATTATTCCTCAACGTCATGGGCCGTATGGGTGAATCCACTGGTTACCCGGTGTTGAACAATACCCTGATACGCAGCGGTGAAGTCGACAAGCACAGCGACAAGGATTTCTTGCTGATCGGTACCAGCGGCAATCTGCCACTGCTCAAGCAATGGTCCAAATACATGCCCATGAGCATGGATGAAAACGGTAACCGCCTGCAAATTCCTACCGGCTTCCTGCGTCTGTTATATCGCTGGGCCGGGCGTGACCTTGATAACGTCGAACGCCATGCCGGTGAAATGCTGGCCAGGACCGGCAATTCTTTCGGTGCCATGATGCAGTTTGAATCTCCTTTGGCTAGCGGTCGCAATGTGGTCGTCATGACGGCAGGTGATTCTGCCAGCCTGGCCGACCTGTCTGTTGGCCTCAACAAGGCAGATTTGCGCAGCCGCTTCCAGGGTGACCTGGTATTGATCAAGGGTGAACGCGTTGCCAATGTACAGATCGGTGACACCTATTATTCGGGCAGCCTGCCACTATGGACCTGGATCAAATGGAATCTGTCGTCCCAGCCTTTCGTGATGATCATTTTCCTGATGCTGGCATCGCTGATTGCTGCCACCATGCTGTTCCGTTTCTTGCGCAAGAAGGCGGCATCACGTCTGACACTCGGCGACAAAAAGTAACCAGGCCGGGCTGATGTAGTCGTGATAAAAAATGCCGGGTGATGTACCCGGCATTTTCCTGTTTTGCTGATTCAGCATTGGTAGGAATGAGCAGGAGTGAGCAGGAATGCGCAGGAATGAACCAGGGAAAAGACAGTGAAAACCCTGCCACCATCCCAGCGATGCGCAGGCAGACAAATGACAGACACTTATTTGATTTCAGGCTGGATTGGCCTGGAAGGTCGTTAGGGGACATCAATGGTCTTAAAGAAAAAAGCGATGGCATTAACGCTTTTGTCGGTTTTTTTTGAGTGCGGTGTTGCGCACGCAGATTCCCCTTTGACGCAACAATTGAAAGAGCAGGCGCAGTTCTGGCAGCAACGTGGTCGTGACGATAATGCAGCCGATACCTGGCGCAAGCTGCTGAAGGTGGACCCGGCCAATATCGACGCCCTGATGGCACTGATTTCGCTGGAAACCAGGGCCGGCAATCCAGAACAGGCCAAAACCTATTTCGCCAAATTGCGCGGTACCCAGGCCAGCTCTGCCCAGATACGCAGTGCCGAACAGGCACTGCGCGGCGGTAAGTCAGATGGCGTGGGCCAGCTCGATAATGCGCGCAAACTGGCACAGCAGGGCGATGCCGATGGTGCCGTGGATGCCTTCAAGCAAATGGGTGACCCCAGCAAACTCAAGGGTGAAGCCGCCTTTGAATACTTGCAGGTACTGGCTGGCACCAATGCCGGTTATGCCGAAGCCCGCAAGGGGCTGGAAAAACTCAGCCGCGAGAATCCTGTCAATACCAAATACGCCCTGGCCTATGCCAAGGCGCTGACCTATCGTGAACCGTCCAGGCCAGAAGGCATGAGCCTGCTGGAAAATCTCAGCCATAAACCCGATGTCGGCAAACAGGCGGCAGAATCCTGGCGCCAGGCATTAAGCTGGATGGGCCTGAAGCCAGAAAACGCCAAATATTTTCGCGCCTACCTCGATAAACATCCAGACGATCAACTGATACAGGAAAGACTGGCCAGCCTCACCAGGCCAGTGAGAGCAGAACCAGTAAAAGCAGAGACGGCGAAAACAGAAGCAGCGAAAACAGAACTGGCAACCGAGGCAGGTGCCAAGTCAGCAAAAGAAAGCAAACCTGCCAAGGAAGCCAAACCACCCGCTGCACCCAAGGTGGTAGAAAACCCGATAGAGAAAAGCCGTGTGGCCGGTTTCAATGCGCTGGAAGCGAATGACCTGGAAGCGGCCAGTGCCGAGTTCCAGTCACTGATCAAATCCTATCCAAAAAACCCCATCGGCTATGGTGGCATGGGCCTGGTCAAGATGCGTGAAGAAGAATTTATCGAAGCCCGCGGCTTCTTGCAAAAAGCAGTCGACCTGTCGCCCGGCCAATCCAAGGATCAATGGCGCAAAGCCTATGAAGATGCCAGTTACTGGGCCATCGTGGCAGAAGCCAGGACCGCCTTTGAAGACGGTGACAGTGCCAAGGGCATAGGCTTTTTGCGCAAAGCCATAGAATTGAATGGCACCGAACCATCCGGTATCTTGCAACTGGCTGATGCCTTGCAGGCAGAAAACGACCTGACCGGGGCCGAAGCCAATTACCGCCGCGTGCTGAATGCCGACAAAGAGAATTTGCGCGCACTCGATGGCCTGATCGGCGTACTGGTGCTGCAAAAACGCCTGGCAGACCTGGAAGCACTGATCCCCTACATGCTGCCGCGCCATATGGCGATTGTGGCTAACCTGAAATCAGAAGAACTGGCCAACAAGGCCAAAGCGGCAGAAACTGCCGGTGACCTGAACACCGCCCAGCAGGCCTACGAAGATGCCATCATGGTCAAGCCAGACAATGCCTGGCTGCGCATGGCACTGGCCCGCCTGTACCTGAAGCGCGATATGCCGGGGCAGGCGAGGGCACTGGTGGATGCACTGGCCAATGTAGAAAATGCCGACCCCGAAGCCCTGTATGTCAGCGCCTTGCTGAGCGAGATGCAGCAATACTGGTGGGAAGCCATGCAAACGCTGGAACGCATACCGCCAGCCTCGCGCAAGAAAGAAATGGTGGATATGCAAAAGCGCCTGTGGATACGGGTGCAGATTGACCGCATCACCTTGTTGAACCGCAAGGGCAATCGCGATGCCGCCAGAAGCATACTCGCCAGCGTGGAACCGGTGGCCGGCAATGACCCTGAATTTACCGGCACCATGGCCAACCTGTACATACAACTGGGTGATAACGAACGCGGCTTTGCCATGATACGCCAGGCGGTGCAGAACACGGCCAAGCCATCCGCAGGCTTGCTGCTGCAATTTGCCAGTACCCTGATGCAAAGCAATCAGGAAGCAGAGCTGGAAGCCGTCATGCGCCGCGTTGCCGCCATGCCGAATCTGAGTGAAGAAGAAATTCACTCTTTCGGGCAATTGCAACGCGTACTGGCCATGCGCTATGCCGAACGCGCGCGCGAGGCGGGCGATTTCGCCAATGCCTACAATTACATACAGCCCCTGCTGATCGCCAATCCGGATGACAATGCATTGCTGCTGACGCTGGCGCGGATTTATACGGCTTCGGGCGATGCAGCGTCGGCCCGCGACATTTACCAAAAGGTACAGCAAACCGATCCGGAAAATCCTGAAGTCTTGCAGGGCCTGGTATATGCCGCCATGGAAGCGCGCGATTTTGCCAATGCCGAACGTTATCTTGACGTGCTGATGGATGCACAGCCAAACAATCCGCGCTATCTGGCCATGGCGGGCAATGTCGCCCGCGCCAGAGGCAGTAACAGCCGTGCCCTCGATTATTTCAAACAGGCCCTGGCGCTGGAACGTGTGCAAAAAGCGGAAATGGGAACCGGCCCGAACGGCCTGCGCCTGGTGGATACGGCACAGGCTACCAGTGTCACCAGTGCTGCCAGCAACTTCAAGGCTAACCCGTTTGCTGACGGCAAGACCAATACCGCTGGCCCGGCCAATGCAGCAGTCAATGCACCTGTACGCGGCCCGGCATTGAAAGAAGTGCCAGTCAGCGGCAATACCGTCAACCCCGGCACGGGCGGTGCCGGCGTGTACAACACCGGTATTTTTGCACCGGTAGGCAAACCCCTGACACCATCCGCCGGCGGCGCAGCATTGGCTACCGGGACTGGCAAAAGCATACCAAGCCTGCCGACATTGCAGGCGGTTCCGGCTGGTGCAACTGCACCAGCTACACCAGCATCACCAGCATCCCCGGCCTCACCAGCTGCACCAACTGCAGCGCCGCCATTGCCATCCATACCCAAGTTGCAGGCAGCACCAGCCAGCAGCCCTGCTGCCGGCGCACCCGATAGCAAGCCCGTCACCACGCCACCTGCCAAGGCAGGCGGCGCACCGGCAGAGCCGAATAGCGGCATGACAGATCGTTACAGCAACGGTGCCAGCATGCTGGGTACGTATCCTTCGCAACAGCCAACCCAGGTAGCACAATATGTCGCGCCGGGCACGCCGTATATTCCACCCAAAGTCAGTTATACCGCCGCGCCTTTGCCAGTGCCGCAGCAATATGCTGCTAGCGCCACTGGCCCTGCTGGCGGTGCTGGCACCACAGGTTACGCCAGTGGCAGTGCTTATGCAGCCAATGCAACGGACAACGCTAATACAGGCAGCGTCACCACCGCCCGCAAGCTGAGCAAGTCTGGCCAGACAACGAATGTCAGTCCAGAAGAAGCCGCCTTGCTCAAAGAAATCGACGCCCTCAATGAGTTGAACCACAGCCAGGTCAGCGTCGAAGTGGCAGGGCGCGCACGCAGTGGAGAAAAAGGCCTGTCCGTTTTGAATGGCGTAGAACTCCCCATCGAAGCCCAGATCAGCACGTTGGGCCTGGGCCAGTTCGGCTTAAAAATCATCCCCGTGCTGGCTGATGCCGGTACTTTGGCTTTGAACGACACCAACATCGCCGGCCAGTATGGCCGCAATGCCATATTGGTAGAACGTGCCAAATACGCCAAAGTACCCTTCACCACCATCGCCCGCCAGCAAGGCCTGTCCAATGTCGCCAGCCTCGACCAGGAAGCCAAAGGCGTCGCCCTCAGCCTCAGCTACGAACTGGCAGGCGTACGTGCCGACATCGGCTCCAGCCCCATCGGCTTCCCCATCCAGAACATCGTCGGTGGACTACGCTGGAGTGGTTCTGATGACGGTGCCAGCCTAGGCATAGAAATCGCCCGTCGCTCAGTGACCGACAGCTACCTCTCCTATGCCGGTGCCAAAGACAGCCTGTACGGACTCACCTGGGGTGGCGTCACCCGTACCGGCATCAAACTCGACACCT
>NZ_JBMPOR010000040.1:0-35345 GCF_049340265.1 Undibacterium sp. Di26W | reverse complement strand
GACGTTGAAGAGGTGGGGTGGGAGAGTTCTAATCGGGTCTGTCAGCTGAAACTGCAGATGCGCAGCGTTGTCCCTCCACCCCGACGCTTTCTAGTTTCTCAGAAATCGTCACTTATAACCATACAAGTGCAGCGTAATCGTACGTATGAAGTACGTATGAAGTACTCCAAAACAACCAAAATCCTACAATATCATGTCCAACTATCGCCGCGCGTTCGTTCCCGGAGGTACATGGTTTTTCACCGTTAATCTACTGCAACGGCACGGCAATGACCTTCTTGTGCGCGAGATAGATCTATTACGGCAGGTGGTGAGGAACGTTCGCAATAAATATCCATTTCATATCGATGCCTGGGTAGTTTTACCCGAGCACATGCATTGCATTTTCACCTTGCCCGAAGGAGATAGTGATTTCAGCCTGCGATGGCGGTTGATCAAAAGCAGTTTCTCACGCGCCTTACCCAAAACAGAATTGCTTTCTGCTGTACGTCAGGCCGCCGGTGAACGGGGAATCTGGCAACGCCATTATTGGGAGCACTTGATTCGCGACGAACTGGATTTCCAAAAACATGTCGATTATGTGCACGTCAATCCATTGAAACATGGCTTGGTCCAACGCGTCTGCGATTGGCCTTATTCCACTTTTCATCACTATGTAGATGCGGGAATATATCCTCTCAACTGGTGTGGCGATGTGGTGGCGGATATAGCTGGCGGTGATTGATATGCATGTTGTGTGCGATTTTTGTATTTTCTTTAGCAAACCTGCGGTTGACGATAGCAGGTAGTAGCTTGCATGCGTGCGATTACGCTTTGCTAATCGCACCTACACAATATATTCAGTTTGATTTCAGAACGTAGGTACGATTAGCGAAGCGTAATCGTACACATGCCCTTGAATTATCTTTGTCGTTGACCTACATGACATTCGTGCGATTACGCTTCGCTAATCGCACCTACGCAGTTTCTGCCAATAATTTTCAGATAAGTACAGACAAATGCCAGCAATCTGTATTCAGATTTGATCTTCAGGCAGTGTGCCGCTGGCAACAAGGGCATCCGAATCACAGGCCGTACCTGCTGCTATCCAGCGCCTGACGCGGCGGGCAAACCAGGTTTGCCAGATTGCTGGCAGCCAGGGCAGATAAACAGACGGCTGTCTCAACATGCCACAACGATATTGCAACACGTCTGCATGCCATTCCAGTGCACGGCAACTATCGCGTAACTGCCATAAAAAAAACCTTGCCACCGGGCAGGGTTCTGCTGCACAACAAACGCCGCAACCATTACAAGCCTGGCCCACGGCTGGCTTCATCGGGGCGTCGGCTTTTAACCAGATGATGGTAGAACGCATTGCATCATGCCCCTTGCGAAGTGAAGCTGATTAGCTAGTTTTGCGCGTGCTCCGTAACAGCTTCCACAATGCGCCCAGCACCACAGGCACCACAGCAGTACCAACACCGATCAGGACGATAGCGTTCAGGTGATCACGTATGAAAGGGATATTACCGAAAAAATAGCCGGCCAGCACCACACTGAACACCCACAGCAAAGCACCCAGCACGTTATATAGCTGGAAGGTTCTGTGTGTCATGTCTGATATACCTGCCACAAAAGGCGCAAAAGTACGCACCAGTGGAATGAAGCGCGCCAGCACCACGGTTTTGCCGCCATGCTTTTCATAGAATTCATGGGTCTTCATCAGCGCCTTGCGATCTATCCAGCGAAAGTCTTTTTCCAGCACCTTGTGACCTATCATGCTGCCTATCCAGTAATTGATGGAATTACCGGTGATAGACGCAATCACCAGCAGGGTGATCAGCAGCCACACATTCATTGACCCTGTAGCACTAAAAGTGCCGGCAATAAACAGCAGCGAATCCCCCGGCAGGAAAGGGAAGATCACAAATGCCGTTTCACAAAACACGATGGCAAACAACACAAAATAAACAAGGGTGCCATATTGCTCAATGACAGTGCCCAGCATTTTATCGACATGCAGAATCATGTCGAGGAGTTGCATAAAATCCATTATTATCCCAGGGTCAATACGAAGCCGCCGCAATCATACACCAGACCGCAATGTCTGAGACGCCCTGACAGGTATAATCATGTCATGAATTCTAACTCTGCTACTTATCGCCCCATACTGGCACTACCAGACAATCTGATTTCGCAAATCGCTGCAGGCGAAGTCGTGGAAAGACCGTCTGCCGTTGTCAAAGAGGTATTGGAAAACGCCCTTGATGCCGGTGCCGGCAATATCGTCATCCGTCTTGAAGAAGGCGGCGTCAAACGTATCGCCATTACCGACAATGGCCGTGGCATACCACCAGAACAATTGACGCTGGCCGTGGCCCGCCATGCGACATCCAAAATCGCCAGCCTGGATGAGCTGGAACATGTCGCCACCCTGGGCTTTCGCGGTGAAGCACTGGCCTCGATTGCGTCTGTATCGCTGCTGACGCTGACCACCCGCACTGCCGATGCACCGCATGCCTGGCAGATAGAAAACGGCAAAGTCTCGCCGGCTTCCGGCGCACAAGGTACGACCGTGGATGTGCAAGACCTGTATTACAACACCCCGGCCAGGCGCAAGTTTTTAAAGTCGGAACAGACAGAATTTGGACACTGCGCAGAAATCGTGCGCCGCATTGCGCTGGCAAGGCCCGATGTCTCGTTTTCTTTAAGCCATAACGGCAAAGCCGTAGACCACTGGAATGTCAGCGCCATCGACAAACGTAGCGCCCAGATACTGGGGGATGCTTTTAGCAATGCCCGCCTGTCACTCGATGAAAGCGCCGGCCCCTTGCGCCTGCATGGCTTTGTTGGCTTGCCGACTGCATCCAAGGCACGTGCCGATGCACAATTCTTTTACGTCAATGGCCGTTTTGTACGCGACAAGTTGCTGACCCATGCAGTGCGTGCCGCCTATCAGGATGTATTGCATGGTGACCGCTATCCGTCGTATGTACTGGGGCTGGACCTGGATCCGGCGCTGGTTGACGTCAACGTGCATCCATCCAAGATAGAAGTACGTTTCCGCGATAGCCGGTCGGTGCATCAGTTTGTGTTTCATGCTGTCAGTCGTGCGCTGGCACAGACATCCGCCACCTCATTTGGTACCGTGCCCGGGCCAGCCACAGCCGCGCCATCAGGCCAGGGCATGCCCTGGATCAGTGGTGAACAAACCAGCTTTGCAGCGCAGTTTGCCAACCCTTCCCCCTATGGTGGAAATGGTGGTAACAGCGGCGGCAGCTATGCAGCGGGTGGTGGTGCTGGTAACAGTGGTGGCAACTACCAAAATCCATATCGTCCACAAGCACCTGGTGGCGTGTCACAAAGCCTGGACAATTATGGCGCGTTTTTCCGCGCTGGCAATGAAAATCCTTCCTTTGCCCCCTCCACCCCCTCCACTAATCCCGCCTTTAATCCTTCAGCCCTTGCAGGCAGTAGCTTGCCTGAAGGTGAATACCCACTAGGTTTCGCTCTGGCACAATTGCATGGTGTGTACGTACTTGCACAAAACACCAGGGGCCTGGTACTGATCGACATGCATGCTGCGCATGAACGCATTTTGTACGAGCAGCTAAAAAATGCCCTGGATGAAAACACCATGCCGGTACAGCCCATGCTGATACCCGTAACCTTCTTTGCTGATGCGATTGAAGTCGGTACCGTGGAAGAACATCAGGATACCTTGAAGGCCCTGGGTTTTGACATGGCCGCCATCTCGCCCACCACCCTGGCAGTGCGTGCAGTACCAGCCTTACTGAAGAATGCCGATGCCCAGTCACTGGCCAGGGATGTCTTGCGTGAAGTGCGCGAATTTGGCGGCTCACGCGTATTGATAGACAGGCGCAATGAATTGCTGGGCACCCTGGCCTGCCATACCGCCGTGCGCGCCAACCGCAGCCTGACCGTGCCGGAGATGAATGCCCTGCTGCGCCAGATGGAACAGACAGAACGTTCAGACCAGTGCAACCATGGCCGGCCCACCTGGGTACAACTGGGCTTGAATGATCTCGACAAGATGTTCTTGCGTGGCCAGTAACAAGCATGGACCCATGACCCCATGCCCCCGTGCCCCTATGACCAACACAATGACTGAACCAGCCCAGGCCATACCGGCGTTTCAGGCAGCGCCGCTGTTTTTCCTGATTGCGGCCTTCCTGATGCTGCAACCGCTGTCCACCGACCTGTACCTGGCATCCCTGCCCAGTCTGGCCAGCGTGTTTGCCGTGCCGGCGTCCACCGTGCAATTGACGCTGTCCTTGTTTGTGGCTGGCTTTGGTGGTGCGCAATTGGTGATAGGCCCGCTGTCTGATCGTTATGGCCGTCGCCCTGTGGTCATCGCTGGCCTGACCCTGTATCTGCTGGCCAGCCTTTTATGTGGCGCATCACAAAGCATCAGCATGCTGATCTTTGCGCGCTTCTTGCAGGCACTGGGCTGCTGCTCTGCTGTCATCATCGCCAGGGCCATCGTGCGCGATGCCTATGCGCCGCAAGACAGTGTCAGAGTCATCTCCAAGGCCAGTAGCTGGGTATCAGCCGCGCCCTTGCTGGGGCCGATACTGGGTTCCTTCTTGCAGGTGCACCTGGGCTGGCGTGCCGCCTTTGTTGTGCATGCACTGCTGGCAGCCGCACTGCTGATCATGGTCATTGCCCGCCTGCCAGAAACCAATTTATACAAAGACCCCAAAGCCACCGACCTGTCTGGCCTGGCACGTAATTACCGCATCGTGCTGGGTTCACCGCTGTTTTGGGCCTATGCATTGCCGGGGGCGCTGTCGTATGGGTCCATCTTTGTGTTTATCTCTGGCGCATCGTTTGTATTGATCAAGGTGCTGGCCCTACCCACCGGCTGGTTTGGTTACTGTTTTGCCTTTGGCGTTTCAGGTTACCTGGGTGGCACCGTGGTCTGCCGTCGCCTGCATGCGCGCTTTGGCACCAAACTTACCCTGCGCATAGGCAGCAGCCTGTCATTGGCTGCGGGTGCAATTTTCCTGGCCATGGTGCTGGCGGGCATGCAGCACTGGGCCATGATACCGCCCGTCATGTTTATGACCATGGGGGCGCATGGCATTAACTTCCCTATTTCGCAATCCAATTCTGTCTCGCCTTTTCCGCAACAGGCTGGCACTGCTGCCGGGCTGATGGGCGCGCTGTACATGCTGGTGGCCTTTATCGTTGGCACCGTCGTTGGTGGCACGCATAATGGCACCGTCTACCCGCTGGCCATCATCGCCTGCTGCATGGGCAGCCTGATCTTTATTGCGGCACGCGTCTTACCCGCCATGATCCCGGCAGAACACACCGTATGAATACCCACACCACCAAACTGACGAATAAAGTCATCGCCATCATGGGGCCTACCGCCTCTGGCAAAACCGCCGCCGCGCTGGAAATTGCGCGCCACTATCCGGCAGAAATCATCTCTGTTGATTCTGCCCTGGTATACCGCGACATGAACATAGGCACCGCCAAACCCAGCGCCGAAGAACTGGCCGCCGTACCCCACCACCTGATCGACATCATCGACCCGACAGAATCCTATTCCGTCGCCCAGTTTCGCAAAGACACGCAAAGACTGGTCGCCGACATACAAGCCAGGGGCAAACTGCCACTGCTGGTAGGCGGCACCATGATGTATTTCAAAGCCCTGATGGATGGCCTGGACGACTTGCCCGGTGCCGACCCCGCCATACGTGCCCAACTGGATGCCGAAGCCGCCCGCATAGGCATAAGCGGCCTGCACGCCAGACTGGCAACGCTAGACCCGGAAACCGCAGCAAGGCTCAAACCGCAAGACAGCCAGCGCATACAACGCGCGCTGGAAATCATCGCCATCACCGGCCAGCCCATGTCCGCCCTGCTGGCGAAACAAGAACGTGCCGCCCCACCGTTTGACATGCACGCCATCTCGCTGGAACCATCCGACCGCAGCGTGCTGCATCAACGCATTGCCCTGCGTTTTGACAGCATGCTCCAGCAAGGTTTTATCGATGAAGTGAAAGCCCTAAAACAAAGGCCAGACCTGCACGCCAACCTGCCATCCATACGCTGCGTAGGCTACCGCCAGGCATGGGATTATCTGGATGGCCTAACCACCCTGGCAGAAATGCGCGAGCTAGGCATCATCGCCACCCGCCAACTGGCCAAACGCCAGGTCACCTGGCTAAGATCCATGCCAAACCGTATCATCATCGACTGCCTGGCAGCCGACGCCCAGGCGCAGATCATGGCCAGCGTAAGAGAAACGCTGACAGCATAAACCAGCCCTCACAGCTTCGCCGGTTAGCCAATAAGCCGCCACTAAATAGCAACCAAAGCAGCCCAAAGCCCGGCGATAAGCCCCATCCATCGCCTGGCAGGAACCCGACAAAGCCGCAAAAACCATTGCTTTTTATGCCAAAACAAGGGCAGTTTCCAGCAAAATAAGGCCCAAAGTATTGACACTCCACCCCCAAACTGACATAATCGCAGGCTTCTTGGTGATATAGCTCAGTTGGTTAGAGCACAGCACTCATAATGCTGGGGTCGGTGGTTCAAGTCCACCTATCACCACCAGAATTTTCTGGCAGAGAAATCTGCTGGATACAAAAAACCCGCTTTTAGCCTTGTGCTTGAGCGGGTTTTTTGTTTTCTGAGCCTTATAGACGTTTATTGACATCCAATTTCTTGGACGGTACTTTCCCATAGGCGTTCATCTACTAATGCAAATGTTGTACGAAAATTATCTATTTGCTTTGCGCATAGATTTTCCTTTTCTGGCTCGCTCGAGAATGGAGCACCAGCAATTTTGTTTTCTAATATTCATATTGGTAATCGAACAACTCAAGCAGTCAACGCACGAGGCAAGCTGCGCCGGCACATTTAGTGCGCAGGACCTCCCCCTCAAGTATCACTTGTGGGCATCGGCTTAACCGACCAGTCAGGCTACTACACGAAGACACAATAAAACTAGGCATTTAATATTCTCAAGGCTTGCTCTGTCGTCATATTCCATATGTTCGGGATTTCTTTTGCCGCCTCAAGCATGCGTAAATACTTATCGCTCATCGGCACGTGGCTATTTAGATTATCGTTTTTTAATAAATATGGGGTTTGTTCCTGAAATTTCCCTTGGTTCTCAATTAGGAAGCGACAGAAGCTCATGTGATCAGTTTCGTTGTTACCGTCAAAGCCGCGGAAGAACGAGTAAGTGTGTTGCGAGAGTTGTTCATCCTTCGTTGAGCGCTTTAAATCCTCAATCGTTCTATAAAGATCCAATATATCAAGTACGAATTTGCAATCTTCGATTGGCATATCGTCAGATACCCATTCGTCTATCAGCGAGTAGAATATAGCATACCCTCGCTCCAATACTTCTATGAGCTCTAAGTAGTGATCTTCTTCGTCTTTGTTGAGCGAGGCCAAAATTTTATATTGATTGATCAAGATAAGTCGCTCATTTTTCGATAGTTTTGCCATTATGTGCCTCACGAAAGAATTTTTCTCTTGATGTGACGAGCCATTCCCACTATGTCAGGATAGATCGTGTATTCATCAAGGTTTGCCCACTTCAGAAATTCTCTGGCCTCTTGTTTAGCTGCGCTGGGCAAGATAATTTTTCTAAAACATGCGGAAGCTGCAGTTTCAAAAGAAGAGTTTTCAGTGCCAAAAACTGTAAAAGTTCCTTTTTGTGCGCGGAGTCGATCACTGATTTGGCTGGGGCGAATAGCTAAGGGCCGTTCAATCTGCACTGGTCGTTTTTCCCAGTAAATCGTCTTGTATTCGAATGATTTGTCTTCTGGGACTGAGATTACATCTACCCTCCCACTAAGGCGATTCAAGGCGATAGGATCGAGAACAAAGAGCGCGCTATCCTGTGCGTCTGCATAATCGCTATGTAGTATAAAAGCAATTGCAACACCCATTACCGTAGTCCAGTCTAGTAGCCTGGTCGGTATCCAGTAATGTTGCATATCAAAGAGAGTTTCCCAATCGTTCGAACGTTTGTCAAACAAACGGGACGCAGTTTTATTGAACTCAAAAAATAGCTCTTTCTCTTTAATCTCCCAGTTTGGTTCTCTAGGAAGACTTGGCACTAAGTGCCATGTTTCATCGGAGTGCCCCCGATACCATGGTTCAATCGGATTGCCAAGTTCGCTTTCGGCTTCTCGAACTTGTGCGAGGAAATCATTCCAGGCTGACATTTGTTCCCCTACATGTTATTGATGCTGCGGTAGCCCTTCCGGCAGTAACACACCTGCTGCTTGTAGCGAGTAGCGCAGTGATCACGCAGATTCCATGTCGACACGGAGTACCATAGATTCAACATCAGATGCCCACAATACAGACTGCTGACTTATTCCAAGCGCCAGAACTATTGATTAATTTTTTGTACGTTGAAGGGAGTCTATATATGTCATATTAGCACGCTGCATCATACAAGGCCCCACGGCTCAACGAAACGATAGCCGCAAGCAGTATGATCGCAGGAGCAAGCAGTTCTGCTTGTTGTGGAGCGAACTCCTTTTCACCATGAAAGATATTGCAGCGAATTTGGTAAAGGCATTCGAGAACCGACAAGAGACTGTGTTTGCGCAAACCATCCGCAAGCTTGGCATCCCTCGCACGGTCTGGCTCCTTCGTGCCGCGAACGCTATGCAGAAAGAAGCGTCGCTCCTGAAGCATTGTAGATATATCTTGGCAGGCAACCGCAATTGAGGAATTTCCGTTCATGGCATCTGCGAATCGCGATTGCCTAATAAGCCGTGCCATGACACTGGTAGCTTCTCGGCGATCTCCCTGGAGTAACTGTGCTTGCCGTGGATCAATTGTGGCACGATGCAATTCAGCGGCAGCGGAATAGAAGCGGTTGTAGGCCACGAATAGCGTGAAGAATCTGTCGAATAAGTCTTCGAGGTTGTTGGACCGATAAGCATCAGCCTTGACGATCCATCGCTCGCAAAATCGCTCTATAGCGTAGGTATCCATTGGAAGCAATCTAACGAATAACGTTTATCCGCCGCATCGGAAACGCAAAAATAAGAATCCGCGAAACATTGCGGCGGATAAACCTTGTTGGACTGAACCGACTGCGATTCGGTTGATTAACGGGATTGTATGCGAATTGGTCGCTTGATTGCTAGTAGATTAGCAAGGGAATTCTTTAACTTGTGATGTACCCTGGGTGATCGATGATGTTTTTTGTCTTTCCGTTTTGCAGTGTCTTACCTGTATTTTTGGGTTTGTGCATGCACTTGCCCGAGGTATCTATGGGAACACTAAACGCTCTCCCATATAATAAAGAGCGCGTGAGCGGGATGAAATTGAAGTTTCCATTTGTGCAGTCAATATGATGAATATCCACCAACGCCAGGCCACCTTCAAGGTTCGTGCCATAGAGATTTCTAACTCCCCTCCCCCGCCGGTTTCCCCGTATGACTAAAGAACTGCACACCTATCTGTTCCGACAAGGTTTCGCTGGCCTGGATCAGGCGTTGCAGCAGGTCGCTCAGGTAGAGGCTGCCGCCGACCAGGTCGGCTTCTGGTGTCAGCGCCTGTAATTCATCGGCCAGCGCTGCCAGTTGTTCGGTGCCAGCCGGGCCGCGGCCTGGTGCCATTTGCTGCAAGGTCTTCAGGATGCCGTTGACCTGGAACACGATGGAGCGGGTATTGCTTTCATCCAGCAGCAGCAGATCAAGCAAGGGCAACCATTCTGGCCGGGCCTGGTAGCGCGCGCGGTAGGTGATGATGCTATCGGACAGCAGCAGCATCCACTCCAGGTCGCCACCATCCATGGCCAGCCCGCGCCGCAATATCTGGCACTGAAATTGCAGCCGTTCCAGCCGCCGCCCCAGCGACATGAAACGCCAGCCCAGGTCGCGACTCATGCCATCCATTGCATAGCCAGACATCAACATGGCGGTTTCGGTGGCGTCGTCCAGTCGGCGCATTGCTTCGGCCTGGGATGGTTGCTCTTCGACGGCCCTGTCCTGCCGCATCTTGCTGATCGCACGCCAGTTATCGAGCGAAATACGTTCGCGCAACTGGCTGGCGCCGCGGTACAGTTGCTGCTGTTGTTGCACCAGCCCCGGCACATCCGGCGACACCACGGCCCGCAGCAGCGCTGATTCGATTTCGGCATCAGTCAACATTGCGGGCGGTGGCACCGGTGCACCCGTGACATCAGTTGGTTCGGGCGGTGCGATCAGCCAGTACCATTGGCAGAGGCCGGTCATGGCTGCCCATTCGGCACCGCGATCATCCGGCCGGACCTGGAAAAGAAAATTGAGGGTGACGCGCAGCAACCTGGCAATGTTGTCGCAACGTTCGGTGTTGCGACCAAACCAGTGCAGGTTTTCTGCCACCCGGCTTGACAGGTGGGTGTCGTCGCGCACTGGCTCGCGCCGCTCGGCATTACCGCGCTCCTGATGTGGCAGGTCTTGCTGGGCCCTGGCCTGGACCCAGGTATCCTTGCTGCCGCCACCTTGCTGCATGGTGATCACGCGCGCGTCTGGCCCGGTGGCCACGCGGGTCAGCCCGCCCGGCATGACGACATAGCCCTTGGGCGTGGCGCAGGCGTATACACGCAGGCCCGTGGCGCAGGGATACAAGCCGGGCCGGGGGGACTCTTTCCAGACCGGTGCCTGTGACAACCGCACCAGTTCTTGTGCCACATAATTGCCGGGGTTGGCGCGCAACTGCCTGATCAGCAAAGCGCGGGCCTCGCCGCGCTGGTCGGCACCAAACACCGTCCCCTGACGCAGTTGAGGAAACGCCGGCTTGATCACCAGACTGTCGAGGCGGCTGACTACTGTATCCAGCGCGGCGGCCTCGCCACACCACCAGGTCGCCACCGATGGCATCTTGAGCGGTTCGCCCAGCAGGCGCTGGCACAGCGACGGCAAGAAGCCCAGCAATGCACCTGATTCCAGCAAGCTTGATCCCAGACTATTGGTCACCAGCACGGTGCCGCGGCGGACGGCGTCGGTCAGGCCAGCCACACCCAGAGCGGAGTCGGCGCGTAGTTCCAGCGGATCGCAGAAATCATCGTCGACCCGGCGCACGATGACGTGCACGCGCTGCATGCCGGACAGGGTCTTGAGCCAGACCATGCCGTTGCGCACCGTGAGGTCGCCGCCTTCCACCAGCGGCAGGCCCAGATAGCGTGCCATATAGGTATGTTCGTAATAGGTTTCGTTATGCGGGCCCGGAGTCAGCAGTACCATCAATGGCGGCTCGCCCGCACGCAGCCCGGCACCGGCGCTGCGCCTGCCCCAGTGCGCCAGGCTGTCGCGCATGGTGTCAAAAAAACCTTCGAGCTTGCGCACCTTGAGGTCACGCAGCAGGTCGGGGAAGATGCGGCCGATGACGGCGCGGTTTTCCAGCGCATAGCCAGCGCCGGAAGGTGCCTGGGTGCGGTCACCTACCACCCACCAGCGGCCGTCGGGCGCGCGTGCCAGGTCCAGCGCATAGAAGTGCAAGGCGATGTCGCCCTGATGACGTATGCCCTGGCAGGGCCGCAGAAAGCCGGCATGGCCGTGTACCAGCGCTGGTGGCAACAAGCCTTCGGCCAGCAGGCGCTGTTCGCCGTAGACATCGAGCAGAATGCGATTGAGCAAGGTGGCACGCTGTACCACCGCGGCCTCTACCTGCGCCCATTCCTCGTACGGCAGGATCAGCGGCAGCACGTTGAGGTCCCACGGCCGCTGCATGCCTTTGGCATCGGCATAGACGTTGTAGGTGACACCGTTCTCACGTACCTGGCGCTGCACTACCTCAATACGCTGGCGCATCATGGCCGGGGACTCAGCAGCCAGACTGTCGAGCATGGCGCGCCAGTGCCCACGCGGCCGCAAGCTCGCTTCCATCATTTCATCGTAGCTGCCGGGTGTGCCTGGATAACCTGCCAGTAATGTGTAGTCCATGCGTCTCCTGTTCTGCTTTTTAGTTAGGACTTACGCAAAACCGCCCCAGCTGCGTTGCAGCTCCTAGCCGTACTAAAGTACTGTCTTCGTCGCTACGCCTTGCTGGGACAATTTTGCGTAAGTCCTATTAGTTTTGCTTTTTTGTTTTTCTTTTAGCCTGGCTGCCAACGCAAGTCCAGCGTCATCGGGAAGCTGGGATTGGGTGCTTCGCGCAGCACCGTCATTGGTCCTGGTGTGTGTCCATAGGCCCAGAAGCGGGCGAAGCGGCGGGCCTCGGCGGCGTTGGCGTTGACTGGCGACCCACTCTCGGCACGGCCCCCCGGATGACTGACATGATAGGTGCAGCCACCCACCGCGCGCCCGCTCCAGCTATCGACCAGGTCGAAAGTCAGCGGCGCTTGCACCTTGATGCTGGGATGCAGCGCCGACCACGGGCTCCAGGCGCGGAAGCGCACGCCGGCGACGTATTCCCCTGGCACGCCAGTCGGATGTAGCGGTAGCATGCGGCCATTGCAGGCGACCACATGGCGACCATCCGTCAGGCCGCGCACCAGCAATTGCATGCGTTCGACCGACGAATCGACATAGCGTGCGGTGCCGCCGGTGCTCATTTCTTCGCCCAGCACATGCCATGGTTCGATCGCCTGGCGCAGCTCCAGTTCGACGCCCTGGTAGACTACCGTGCCGTAACGCGGGAAGCGGAATTCGATGAAGGGGTCAAACCAATGATCCTCGAAGGCGTAACCGGCCTCGCGCAGGTCACGTGCGACATCGCGGATGTCCTGTGCCACCACATGCGGCAACATCCAGCGGTCGTGCAGTGCCGTGCCCCAATGCACCAGCTTGGCTTGGTAAGGCTGACGCCAGAAGCGTGCCACCAGCGCCCGCAGTAACAGCATTTGCAACAGGCTCATGCGTTCGTGCGGTGGCATTTCGAAGGCGCGGAATTCCACCAGGCCAAGACGGCCAGTTGGCCCATCCGGTGAATACAGCTTGTCGATGGAAAATTCGGCACGGTGGGTGTTACCGGTCAGATCGACCAGCAAGTTGCGCAACAGCCGGTCGACCATCCACGGCTTATCGCCCGGATGCAGCGTGGGCAACAACTGGTCCATCTGCTGGAAAGCAATCGCCAGCTCATACAGATTATCGTCGCGCGCTTCGTCAACCCGCGGCGCCTGACTGGTAGGGCCGATGAAGGTGCCAGAGAACAGGTAGGACAGCGATGGATGGTTTTGCCAGTAGGTGATCAGGCTCTTCAGTAAATCGGGCCGCCGCAGCAAGGGGCTGTCTTCGGCGGTAGCGCCGCCCAGTGTCGCATGGTTGCCGCCGCCAGTGCCGGTATGGCGGCCATCGACCATGAATTTTTCCGTGCCTAGCCGACACAGGCGCGCCTCTTCATACAAGGTGGACATGTTGTAGACCAGCTCCTTCCAACTGGCTGCCGGATGGATATTTACTTCGATCACACCGGGATCAGGCGTTACGCTCAGCAACTTGATGCGTGGGTCGCGTGGCGGTGGATAGCCTTCTATCCACAGTTTCATCTTCAGCAGCGCGGCTGTGTTTTCGACTGCCGCTACCAGCGCCAGATAGTCCTCGACCCGTGTCAGCGGCGGCATGAACACGTGCAAGCGGCCAACGCGCACCTGTACGCACAGCGCAGTATGGATCACGTCACGCGGTGCCAGTTTGGACGCGGCCCCGGCTTGCTGATCTGCCTTAACTTGCTGGTCTGCCTTAACTTGCTGGCTGGCCTTGATTTGCTGACCAGCCTTGGCAGCGGCCACGTTCAGCCCGGGCTGCTTGTCGTACAGCGGCGGTGACAATGCATCGCGCGGCGCGAAAGGATCACGATCGAAGACCGGTTCTTCGTCTTCCGGCATCACCCACGGCAAGGCATTCAGTGGCAGGCGCAAACCCATTGGCGAATCGCCATCCAGCAGATACAGATGCTCGCGCTTGAGCGGCCAGCGCGAGGTGCGCCACAGGGTGCCCATGGCGAACGACTGGTCGGTCGGTTCCGGCTTAAGCGGGAGTACATAGCCGACCACCGCTCCCAAACCCGTCTGCAACAGGCGCGCCAGGCGGCGTCGTTCATCGGACTGGTCCAGGTCAACGCTCAGCGGATCAAGATTGACCGGTAGCGTCTGCTCACGCCGGGCCTGCTGCAGTACATCTTCATACGCCGGCAGATGGCTGTCGGCAGGCAGGCGCAGCGCGCGTGCCAGGGTTGCGGCGAAGCGTTCGGCATCCGCTGGGCCATAGCCATCGTTGACCTGCTCGTCGGCGAACAGGCTGGCGTCCACCCACATCGGCTGGCCATCCACACGCCAATAAATATTCAAGGCCCAGCGCGGCAGCGGCTCGCCCGGATACCACTTGCCCTGGCCGTAGTGCAACATGCCGCCGGGTGCAAAATGGTTCTTCAGACGGTGCATCAGTTGGCCCGCCAGGCGGCGCTTGTCATCGCCGTGGGCTTCGGTGTTCCACTGAGCCCCATCCATATCGTCGATCGACACAAAGGTCGGTTCGCCGCCCTGGGTCAGGCGCACGTCCTGATGTCTCAGGTCGGCATCGACCTGTTCACCCAACTGGTCGATCCTTTGCCAGTCTGCGTCCGAGTAGGGCTTGGTCACGCGCGGGTCTTCATGGATGCGGGTGATTGTCATCTCATGTTCAAACCTTACTTCGGCTTCGTCGGTGTAGCCAGTGACCGGTGCCGCCGACGATGGCAAGGCTGTACACGCCAGTGGAATGTGGCCTTCGCTGGCCAGCATGCCGGAGGTCGGATCGAGGCCGATCCAGCCAGCGCCCGGCACATATACTTCGGCCCATGCGTGCAAGTCAGTGAAATCGACGCTGGTGCCGCTGGGGCCGTCCAGCGCTTCCTGATCGGCCCGCAACTGGATCAGGTAGCCCGATACGAAACGGGCCGCCAGGCCGACGTCGCGCAAGATCTGCACCAGCAGCCAGCCGCTGTCACGGCAAGAGCCGGCAAGTAATCCCAGTGTTTGTTCGGGGGTCTGCACACCAGGTTCCATGCGCAACTGATACGCAATATCAGCCTGCAGTCGCTGATTGATGGCGACCAGGAAATCGTTGGTGCCCATGGCTTCCTTGAGCAGGTCGCTGCGCATCTGCTTCACCCATTCCTGACGTAGTGCGCCGGGCTCTTCGTTCTGCAAATAGGGGCCAAGTTCGGCCTTGAGCTGGGCCGGATACGCGAACGGGAAGGTCTCGGCATATTTCTCGACGAAGAAATCGAAGGGGTTGATGACCGTCATGTCGGCCACCAGGTCGACCGTAAATTCCAGCCGGTCAGCCTTTTCGGGAAACACAAAGCGACCGATATAGTTGCCATACGGGTCTTGCTGCCAGTTGATGAAGTACTGTTCTGGCGCCACTGTCAGCGAATACGACAGGATAGGGGTACGGGCATGTGGCGCCGGACGCAGACGCACTTCATGGGGTGACAACGCGACCAGGCGATCATAACGGTAGCTGGTTTTGTGGTGTAGCGCGACTCGGATTGCCATGCGGAGACCTTTGGTTGAGTGAGGGGCGACCCTGTCAATCTAGCAGGATCTATGCCATTGGCGCAAGAAAATCCACTGCTGCCAGTAATGTGTAATGCACTCTGCCCGCTCAGCACACCATGCACACCCTATGCTGGTGCGGCACGCACCGAGATCGCCCACAAGGGCTCATGCCAACGGTGTCACCGTGACGCTGACCTGCAGTTCGTGAGCGCCACCACCCAGCACCACACCGCGCATCGGGGTGACATCGCTGAAATCGCGCCCCCAGCCCAGGGTCAGATGTTCGCTCTGCACCAGGCAACGGTTGGTCGGGTCGAAATCGACCCAGCCCAGCTCCGGGCAAAATACCGCAACCCAGGCATGCGAGGCATCTGCCCCGATCAGCCTTGGCTGCCCTGCCGGTGGATGGGTCTGGATATAGCCGCTGACATAGCGTGCCGGCAGGCCAAGGCTGCGCAGGCCGCCTATCATCAGTTGGGCGAAGTCCTGGCACACACCGCGCCGGCCAGCCAGCACTTGTTCTAGCGGCGTAGCAATGTCGGTGGCGTTACCGTCAAATTCGAAATCATCAAAGATGCGACTGGTCAGGTCCAGCGCAGCGTCCAATAACGGCCGGCCCGGGGTGAAACTGGTCCGCGCATACTGCTCCACTGCCGCATTCCAGCGCACATGGGGTGACTCAAACAAATAGCTACAGGCGTCGAGTATGGCCGGCTGGCGCGACTGTTGCACCATGTCGCGCACGGTTTCCCAGCGCGGTGAGACGGCAATCTGTGCTATGCCGGGACGGGCTGCCAGCGCAATGGTCGACTCGGCCAGAACACGCAGCACCTTGTGCGGCGTGGTCACAGTAAAGCGGCGGATGGCGTTACCGAAGAAATCAACCCCGTCAACGCCTTCGTCTACACCTGGATCGACCAATACATTGTGCGATTCGGTTTGCTGCACGGCAAAACAGCGCGGTGCCATGTGCAGCAACTGCTGCGACAGGGTCACCAGGCTCTGGTAGGTGTAGCGGGTTTCATGCACCACGCTGTAGCGCAACATGGGCACAGTGCGGGCCACGGTTGAATTCATGGCAAATTGAGTAAGAAGCAAAAGACGTACTGTAGCATGCCTGGTCGCATGCATCCCCCCGCAAGTTCAATTGACGGAGAAGGGGGTGGATATACCACCGCCCCCAGACCATAAATTTGATCTGGATCACTGATTTTGTAGGCAGCGTTCAAGAACCTGGGCTGATGCGGCCCGCCTGTATCTCCCATCCTGGCAGTCTGAACCAAACGCCCAACGTAACAACCATACAATAATCAACATGCACCCAAGATTAGTCCGCAAGTATATTTGGCACATGCTTGCTGATGAACATGGTTTTTCTGCACCTGTCAGAACGATGCATTCGCAAATGAACATGCAACTAAACATGCAACTACGATTTGCGGTTCAGTTCAAATTTTTCACGCTTCACTGTGCCATTTTTCAGTTTTATCATAGTTTTGCTTGTTATTCGCAATGAAGGCATTCAACAAACCAAGCAAGCCTGTACTGGCATTGCGCGTGATGAAATTGAAGGTTTCATTGCTGCCGTCGATATGATGAATATCCGCCAGCGCCAGGCCGCCTTCAATTTTCTTGCCGTAGATGCCACTCAGGTATTGGTTGCTGACATCACCTTCGCCGAAGGCATCGATCTCGTTTTTTTCTAACAGCTCCTCGACGATGTATTGCTGTGCGTTATCACGCTCTTTCTCAGGAACAAGGTCTTCAACGACCTTTATCGTGCAGCCGAGGGGCTTGTACCGCTTTTTCGCATCGATGTCTGCGGTTGACCCTTTGGTCACGAGTATCGTTTTTCCGTCCAGGTTTTCGAGGTGGTCAAATGCTGTTTTGTCGGCGCTGCGCACCAGCAGTGATCTTTGTACCTGGAAATAAGCGTCACTCCATGAACCGCCCGGCCCCACATGCCGGTCATCACGTTGCTGGACGCCGGCTGCGGCGATGTCGCATAGATTTTCGTTCGGCATGGTCCAGATGCCGTCGAAGTCATGTTCTATCAAGACAATGCCCAGATTCTGGCTGAAAGCGAATTTTTTAAGAAAGGTAACGTCAAAGCCAGTGAGTTCACCTTTTTTGTTCATGCAGACTGGTGCAAATCCGCCGTAAGTGTAGACGGTCAACTGGCCAGGGACCAAGGTTGTGAGAGTTGTGAGCAGCGTTGTGTCTGTCATGATCTTGTTTCCTTTTTTTGTTGATAGCAGTCTGCCTGCTACTCACACCATCATAGAGTTGATTCGGGATAGTTGCTACTCGGATTTAGTGCTTGCCTTGTCAGGTTGATCCAGGCTCTCGAATTTCAGCAAGTCTGCCGTTGTCAGGATGCCTATCTTGACGATGTTGTAGCCTTTGAGGGCTTCGCAACGTGTCGCGCCTTCCGCACAGAAGCGGATATCGCCAAGAAAATTTTCGTCCGGGTAATAGAAGGACAACATGTCGCCGGCGCTTTCTATGTTAAGAGCACGATCCAGGACTTCTTCCGGGAATTTGCCTTGCGTGACCTTAAGCAACCATTCACGAAATCTGGGTATGGCGGCAGTGGAGATTTCTCTGGTGAGCTTATTGTGCGGGGCGTGAAAACCCAAGCGTGTTTTCTCCATATGTTTGCTGGCGAGCATTTGTCTTTCTGCGCCAGCCATAAAGATGAGTGCACATGCAGACAAGCAATTGCCGTTGACTGCGGTATTCATCTTGCCTTTTGTAATCAGGTCGGCGATGGCATAGGCAGCACGCATATCACCACCGGGGCTTTCGGTCATGAGCACTGTTTTGACTGGGCCTTCTTCGAGTTTTTTGCGGAATAGCTGGCTGTCTTCAGGCACGACTTTGCCGAACAGTATCAGGGTCTGGTTGGACCGCAGCATGGTCATTGCGTTTGCACTGCCAGAAAATAGAATGGCGCACAGAGTGAAAAAGGCAAAAAGCTGTTTTGATTTGGATTGCATGGCGATAAGGCGTCGTTGAATGGAAAGAATTTTTTAATCATGTCACTGGATAGCTGCCTTGGGCTAAGAACGTGTTTACGATCTGTAGCGAGCGTGCGTCAGCGGGGCAAGGGTAACAAAAACGCAGCACAAAAAGCGGAATGTACTTAAGTACATGAGCATTTTGAGCAGCGCATGAGTCCCGATCACGCTCGCGCAGTAAGATCGTAAATAGGTTCTAACAAGCCAAAGCCTTGCAACATTGTTCACATTAAACACCAGTCATTCATCATCTGACAATGTTTTTATGCATTATCTGCCGCCCTGCACAGTCCAACAATTTAGATTGAATGCAGCCCGCCAGATTTGATGCCACATTGGCAGGCTGCACTGGCTAGCAATTTATTTTACGGCTTGAATGTCAACAACATAGAGCGCGCCATTGGCTTTTTCTGCCCTGAACTTCACTTTATTGCCGGTTTCCAGTGTATCCAGCATGGTCGGTTCCTTGATTCTGAACACCATGGTCATGCCTGGCATGTCCAGGTTTTTGATGGGACCATGCTTGATGCTTACTTTGTTGCTGCTCTTGTCAATTTTGATGATTTCACCGTCTGTTGCATCTGTCAGTGTGCTTGCAGCCGCAGTATTGTCCTGCCCTGCGGGGTTGGTGGTGTTTGCATAGTCAGGGGCTTTTGCATTGGCATTCACCAGCGGCAGGTTCAGGCACAACACCGCGGCCAGCATCATTGTTTTCAAGCTTTTCATAATGTGTCCTTTGATTGTGCGTGATGTTGGTGTTCACCTGCGCTGGCATTGGTTTGGGACTTGCTGACCTGCACTTTGCCTTTCATGCCTGCATCGTAATGGCCAGGTTGCAGGCAGGCGAAATCGATCTTGCCTGCCTTGCTGAATTGCCACAGCACTTCACCTGCCTGGTCAGCGGCCAGTGTCACCATGTTGGGGTCGCTATGTTCCATCTCGGGATTTTTTTTCATCACTTGGTAATGCTCCTTCAATTCTTTTTCTGAGCCAAGCACAAACTCGTGTTTGAGCTTGCCTGAATTTTTGATGACAAAGCGTATGGTTTCGCCTTGTTTTGCCTGGATGCTGGCAGGCGTAAAACGCATGCTGTCGCTCATGTCGATATTGACGGTGCGCGTCACTGCGCTGGCGATGCCGGGCTTGCCTATTGCGTCTTCATCATGGGCGTGCCCATCTGCGTGGGTGCCTGATGCCATTACTGCACCCGAGGAAAATAACAGGGATACAGCAAGGCCAGCCAGGCCTGTGGACAGGATGTGTGATTTATTTAAAGCGGATTTCATAAGATACTTTCTTTTCCAGGAAGGTGGAATGACAATGCCGCGCTTATCCAGCGTCAAACACTGAATAGGCGTGCACAGTCGGCAGACACAGAGCTATGCTGGGTCTGCGAAAATGATTTGATGACCTGGCAATGTCAGGTCATGTCCAAAGGAAGGGAAGTATCAGGACCTGGGTGGTCGCTCCAGGCCATCACTGATGTGGCCTGTATAGGAAGAAAAAATCAGGCCGATTCTTTCTGAAGAAGGACGAAGCAATGGCAGCACATTATCCTGGCTGAGGATGGCGGTCGCTGCGCAACATGCATCGACGGATGCAGCATGATCCAATGCGTGTTTTTTTACTGTCGTGCTGGCATGATGCTGGTGCAGATGTTGTTGACTGGCAGAAGCCGAGACAGAAAATAATGCAGAAGATGGCTCGTCAGCACAACACAACCTGCTGGCTGCCAGGACGCCCTGTACAGGGATAGTCAGCATCAGGATGCACAATAACAATAAGCGAACCAGCTTTTTCATGGGCCAGATTATAGCCGTTTTTTTAAGTTCGTTTTTTTGAGTTCGTTTTTTTTGTTTGTTTATTGTTGAGATTCTACAGTCACTGTTTACTACGATGGCTGCCTGGCTTGATTCTTCTCTTTCGCGCGGTTATAACACGACAACGGTATCTGGCAATTCGTTCAGGTTGTCGCCATCCGCCGGGAAGTGTTTTGCCAGGTGCTGACTGACGGCCTGTATGCCCCGGATGACGCCGTCTTCATACTGATCCAGTTTGAAGGCGCTTTCCATCATGCGGCAAATTTGCTCCCATTCGTCGGCTATAGCTTTGGCATGGATGCCGCGGTCTGCCACGATTTCAACATCGCGGTCAGCCAGCAATACATAAATAAGTACGCCATTATTGTGCGCCGTATCCCAGATGTGTAATTGCGAAAAAACTTCTATGGCGCGTGTACGGGCGGTCTGGTCACGCAGCAATGGGCCGCAGTCTAGCGCGGTTTCGACTACGAAGCGGATTTCACCGAGGTGGTTGGATTCACAGGTTTTGATGGCTTGCTCTATGGCCAGCAGGCTTAAGGGCGGAAAGGCGCTTCTTAGCTGGTAGTGGGTAGTCAGCAGGTGTTTGGTGATGCGTTTGATGTTGAAGTTGCTCATGATTACCACCGCCCCGATGCACCGCCACCGCCAAAACCACCGCCGCCGCCACTGAAGCCGCCACCACCTCCAAAGCCACCCATGCCACCTCTGCCACTGCCCCCATAGTAGGCACCAATACCACGTGCGCCCAGGCTGCCACTTAACAGGGTAAAGAACAGTGCCAGTACACCTGCAATCATGGCAAGGGGCATGGCACCGGCTACCAGCCAGGCGATTCCGCCAACGACGCCGCCAGTAACGAGGGCACCAGGCAACCTGCCAAACAGTGCACGTAATACACCACCAACCACCAATGCCATGATAAATAGTATGGGGGCATATTGCTGGAAGCCACCTACATCATTGGTTCGGCGCGCCGTTTTTGCGGGCAAGGCTTCGCCATCCACTACGCGCATCATTTGATCGACACCGGCCTGTATGCCTGCATTGAAATCACCCTGTTTTAAATAAGGAGTGATGGTGTCGCTGATGATGCGTTTACTGGTGGCGTCGTTGAGTGCACCTTCCAGGCCATAACCAACTTCTATGCGCAGGCTGCGGTCATTCTTGGCGATCAGCAGTATGGCACCGTCATCAACTTTTTTGCGCCCCAGCTTCCATTGTTCTGCTACGCGCAGGGCATACTGTTCTATGGTTTCGGGGGCAGTAGTGGGCACGATGAGGACGGCAATCTGGCTGCCTTTCTTGTTTTCAAAATCACGCAGCTTTTGTTCCAGGGCAGCTTTTTGTTCTGTGGTCAAGGTTGCGGTCTGGTCTGCGATGCGGTTCTGTATGGGCGGGACGGCGATCTGTGCCAAAGCAACACCGCCCCATGCCAGCATGCTGCTCAACAATAGCGCCTTGGCGTTTCGCAGGATATTCATTGTGCACTGCTGGGCTTGGCTGCCGGTGCGCCAAAATCCACTACGGGTGGTTTGGCGAGTTCTTTTTCATTTTCGACAGCGAAGTTGGGTTTGACCTTGTAGCCAAACATCATGGCTGTCAGGTTGGATGGAAAAGACCTGACCTGTACATTGTATTCTTGCACGGACTTGATATAGCGGTTGCGGGCAACGGTGATGCGATTTTCTGTGCCTTCAAGTTGTGCCTGTAAATCACGGAAATTGGCATCTGATTTCAGTTGCGGATAATTTTCTGTGACGACCAGCAAGCGCGACAATGCGCCGGACAGTTCACCCTGGGCAGTCTGGAATTTGGCAAAGGCTTCGGGATTGTTCAGCAGTTCGGGGGTCGCCTGTACGCTGCCGACTTTGGCACGGGCATTGGTGACGCCCAGCAAGACATCTTTTTCTTGCGCGGCAAAGCCTTTGACGGTGTTGACCAGGTTGGGCACCAGGTCGGCACGGCGCTGGTATTGGTTCAAGACTTCGGACCAGCTGGATTTGACTTGCTCATCCCCACTTTGGAAACTGTTATATCCGCACCCGGAGATGTTCAGTAAGAGTATTGCTGACAACAGCAGCCAAAACTTGCGCATGGGAATTTCTCCTGATTGGTTTGTTTTTCACCGAAGGTGGTGAAAGCGATGAAAGCAGTACTCGTATCAGTAACAATGGCAATATTGCATCATAAATAGCTTGCCATACCTACCCGGAAATCACGGTGCGGTAGCGCACCAATGAAGCACACTGAGGCACCACTGAATTCATTATTTGCTCTATGAACATCTAAATCCAATTTAGCCTGTTGTGATTTGATAAAGCGCAAGGACAGGTCAAGCACTTTTGAAAGCTTGACCTGGTCTGAGCATGGCCAACCCGTGCTGGCCCGGTGATTTACATATTGTCAGCGGCTTGCAAATCCATCTATACTCGTTTGCATCATCCATTTACCGAGAGGAAGCCGCTGATGATTACCCGTCGCAGATTTGCGCTGTCACTTTCAGCATTCGCCTTGTCACCAGTCAGCTCACTTGTTCATGCAGCGGTCAGGAAAATACCTGTCTTGTTGCGCCCGCCAGTGGCAAGAGAAGAAGCCGTAACCGACACTTTGTGGGGCAAGGCTATCGTGGACCCGTATCGCTGGATGGAGCAGAAACCTGATACCGACGAATTTGCCAGCTACATGAAAGCACAGGGTGCCTATGCACGGCAAATGCTAGACCGCTTGCCTGGCCGGCGCGCAGTGGAAGCAGCGGTGACACGTTTCACTGCGGCAGTGACGAATGTATCCATACGCCAGATCAGCGGCAGTTATATCGTTTTTGCACGTCGTCTACCCGGACAGCAGGCTTTCAAGATTTATGCGCGCCCGCATGCAGGCGGTGCCGACCGTTTGCTGATTGATCCCGAAGCCGGTGCCCAGGGCGGTGCCCCACGCCGGGTGACTGGCTTGCTGATGTCACCGGACAGCCGGCATCTGGCTTACACCATCGATAAAGGTGGGGATGAAATACGTGAATTGCGCGTCCTGACACTGGATAGCGGCAAGGACGTGCTGATCACCCTGCAGAATGGCTTGCCAGCCAGTTGGTTACCCGATTCCAGCGGTTTCTTTTATTCACGCCTGCGTGATGGTGCGGTCAAGGGCAAGGTCGATTTTTCTTTCGACACCGCGACCTGGCTGCACAGGATGAACACCGAAGCGGCGCAAGACACGCTGGCCCTGCGCTGGTCAGATGGCCCGGCCATGGGCCAGACCGAACGTGAAATGCCAATGGTGCTGGCGAACGTGACAAGTGACTGGGCACTGGGTGCCATCTACAGCAACGGCGAATGGCCAGCCTATGGCATGGTGGCGCGCAGCAGTGAACTGGCTCAGGGCAAACCCAATTGGACAGCCGTGTTTGGCAAGGATGATGTCGCGGTCCATGCGCTGACCGTAGGCGACGATGTATATGTACTGGCCAAGGGTAAGGCGGAACGGGGTGAAGTATTCAAGGTCAGCATACGCGACCCGGACAAGGCCAAACGTGAGGTGGTGGTAGCCCAGGGCGAGTATGTGATTGACAGTATGAGTCTCGCCAAAGACGGCTTGTATATTCATGAATTGCGTGGTCAGGTGGGTGCGCTGCGTCGCTACAGTTTTGCCACTGGCAAGGTGGAAGACGTGGCACTGCCTTTGAGCGGTGCCGTGTGGGATGTGAATTGCGACCCTACGCTGGAAGGTGCATGGTTTGGCATGGATGGCCTGACCTGGTCTGCCCGCAGCCTGCACACCGGTGCCGATCTGAAGGCGAAAGATATCGGCCTCACGCCCAAGGCACCGTTTGATACTTCACCCTTTTTAACCACACGTCTGGAAATCAAGGCGCGTGATGGTGCGAAAGTACCGATAGAAATACTGCATAAAAGCAATACCAAGCTGAACGGTAAAAACCCTGTACTGATCGAAGCCTATGGTGCCTATGGCATCATCCTGGACCCGGGCTTTCAGGGATCCAAACTGGCCTTCCTGGATCAGGGTGGCGTGATTGTATATGCCCACGTGCGCGGCGGTGGCGAAAAAGGGGACAGCTGGCATTTGGCGGGGCAAAAAACCACCAAACCCAATACCTGGCGTGATGTGATAGATGTGGCCGAAACCTTGATCAAAGATGGCTGGACTTCACGCGGCAGGATTGCTGTATGGGGTACATCCGCTGGCGGCATCATGGTGGGCCGCGCCATTACCGAGCGCCCCGATTTATTTGCCGTCGCCATCGGTGAGGTGGGTGTCTTCAATACCTTGCGCTTTGAACTGACATCAAATGGCCCTGGCAATGATGAAGAATTTGGTACGGTGAAGAAAGAAGACGAGTTTCACAGCTTGCTGGAAATGGATGCCTATCATCATGTACAGCCAAATGTCAGCTACCCGTCCACGCTGCTGATGACGGGTGCCAACGATATACGGGTGGAGCCCTGGCAAGTCGCCAAGATGGCGGCACGCATGCAAAAGAACTTTGACCCCAAGCGCCCGGTATTAATGCGTGTTGATTTTGATTCTGGCCATTACTCCACAACCAGAAAGAATGGCATCACCAAGACCGTCGATGTATTCACATTTATTTTTGAGCATACGCGGGGCTAACAACTAAGTGCGGGGTGACGGCATGCCTGGTGGACTGGGCCTGCTTCAAATATCAATCGTGTAATGCCGGCCTGTCTGGAGCGGCAACGTGGTGTTTGATGCATGCTCATCCTGTGATGGCTTGTGTTCTCTGACAAATAATTTTTTGACGAGATAGGACATGCGGTTCTTTTGGAAGTCATCATAGTCTGCCACAGCTTGTTTTATGCCTGGTACCTGGGCTTGCAACCGGTGCTCGGCCACGGACGAAATCCAGTCTATGCGCCAGTCTATACGCATGCCATTCTCTAGCGGCAGGCTGGCCAGCATCACCTCATCATTCAGGATTTCGCTGGCCAAGGCCTGAGAGAAATCACTGGCATAGAATTTTCTTAATGTACCCAGACCAAAATCCACCAGGTACTTTTCATTGACGATGCAGACGGCGTGCCCTTCCCTTTGCCTGTCGCGCACAAAACCCTTGTAGCCTATATAAAAAATTCCATTGTTTTGCCGGATTTCGGCATAACAGCCCTGCACTCTGGCGACATAACCTTTTTCTTGCAGTATGTGTACCAGCATGGCAGACATGGTGAAGCAGCAAGTGTCATACTGATCAAAAAACTCCAGAAATTGAAAATCATCGGCAATCTGCCTCAGATCATGAGCCAGTTTGCTGTCTGTGATTACGTCAAAAAATGCGCTGTTCATTGGATTAGGGGAGTGGGAACTGACGGTAAAAGGTATGCGTAAGGGCATACCTGTCCACCGGTGAGAATGTTTGCCTTAGAAAAGAATAGCAAACTTATAATTTAAAAGACGTGATAAATAGTAAATGCATGTAAGAATTTGTTTCAATTATGCTATTTCGCGTCAATTCATCGTGCAGGCCAGGTGGTGTTGACCTGATGGCAAAGCGTGCATCCTGGGCTTTAGAACCTGTTTACGATCTGTAGCGAGCGAGCGTCAGCGGGGTAAGGGTAACAAAAGCGCAGCGCAAAAAGCGGAATGTACTTAAGTACATGAGCATTTTGAGCAGCGCATGAGCCCTGATCACGCTCGCGCAGTAAGATTGGAAACAGGTTCTTAGCGTCCAGGACGCGGCAGGAAGTAGTTCTTGCTCATACCCAGGCTGATCCAGCCATTCGAATAGTCATAGGCACCCATGGGGTGGCCGAAGTAATAGCCCTGTATGGTCTGGCAACCCAGTTCACGCAGCATGCGCGCCTGTTCTGCAGTTTCTATGCCCTCGGCGGTGACATCCAGCTGCAGGCTTTTTGCCATTTGCAGGATAGCGGCCACCATGCCCAGATCCCGTTCGGCACCGGGTAGGGCAATCACGAAAGAGCGATCTATTTTGATGCGCGATACCGGCAAGTGTTTGAGCAGGGCGATGGAAGAATATCCGGAACCAAAATCATCAATCGCAACCCGAACGCCCATTTCACGCAGGCTGTTAACTATCTTGCGACTTTGATGAAAGTCTTGCAGCATGGCTTCTGTGATTTCAATTTCGAGTAAATGCGCAGGCAATTGATAGGCATCCAATGCATCCCGGATTTTCTTGAGGAATTGCTCATTCTGGAACTGCCCGGCAGATACATTGACGGCCATGAATAGCTGCCCCTGCCCTACTTCGTTCCAGCTACTCAGTTGCTTCAGTGCCTCTGCCAGCACCCAGTTGCCGATGTCATCGATGAGACCCACTTCTTCAGCAATATGCACGAATTGCCCTGGTTCCAGCAGGCCGGAATCGGGATGATTCCAGCGCAGCAAAGCTTCAAAACCGATCAGGCGAAAATCAGCCAGATCGATGATGGGCTGGTAGAACAGTTCAAATTCATTTCTTTCCACGGCACCGTACAGATTTTGTTCGATATTCAGGCGGGTGCCAGACTTGTCGCTGAGGTTGCTGGAATAGGCACAGATTTTCCCTTTGCCACAACGCTTGGCTTCATACATGGCACTGTCGGCAGCCCCCAGAATTTCATGACTGGTATTGCCATCACCGGGAAATTTGGCGACACCTATGCTGGCACCAATCACAAAATGATGGTCTTCGATCACCACCGGTTCTGCGAAAGATCTAAGGATTTTTTCAGCAACCAGCAAGCCTTCCGATGGGTGATTGAGGCTGGACACGATGACGACAAATTCATCCCCGCCCAGGCGTATGGCTTCGTCATGGCGACGTATCTGCCGCACAATACGCATGGCTGCTTCTTGAATGACGCGGTCACCAACATGGTGACCCATGGTGTCATTGATGGCTTTGAATTCATCCAGGTCCACAAAGATGACGGCGAAATGGTTCTCGGCATTCAGGGTTTGCTGGATTTCGGTTTCCAGCCGCTGATCCAGCAGATAACGGTTGCCCAGGCCAGTCAGAGGATCATGGTAAGCCAGATGCGCCAACTGACGCTGGGCTTCGCGAATAAAGCTGATGTCTGAAATGGCATGCACATATTGCTTTGCCTTGCCGGCATCATCACGCACCACACAGATATGCTGCAGTGCCGGGAACAGGCGGCCATCTTTGCATTTGCAGGCAACTTCGCCCGACCAGTAGCCTTCTGGCATGGCGCCAATGTCCTGGTAGGTGGGGTCATTATCCCGTCGTCCCAGTAAGATTTCATTCGGGTAAAACCCCAGTATTTCTTCCTGAGGATAACCGGTCAGTCGTGTCAATGCCGGGTTGACGGAGCAGACCTTGCCGGCCTCATCCAGTATCATGATGCCTTCTGCGGTCGTACTGAAAACGACGCTTGCCTGTCGCAGGTTTTCTTCTGTCAGTTTGCGCAGGGTGATATCGCGCAAGGCACCGATCACGGTTTGTTTCCTGGCATGCCCGACATGCAGTTTGCCGACCATTTCCAGCCAGGCATAGTCACCGTTGCTGCGCAGGGCGCGAAAACTGCAATTGAATACGTCTGACTTGGTCAATGCCTGCTGCACATTGGCCCTGTCATCCGGATGTATGCATTCCAGCATAGTGTGCAGGTTGGCCTGGAAGGGGCTGAGGGCACTATCCCACATGCGATGGAAACGTTCGTCCCCCTTGACCGTATCGAGTTGCTCTTCCCATTCCCAGATACCGAGATCGGCGGCTTCCAGGGCGACGGACAGACGCTCTTCGGATTTTTCCAGTGCGATTTCGGCATCATGGCGAGAGCGTGCCACTTGTATGACGGCTGCCAGTTCCTTGACACCAAATGGTTTCATGACATAGCCGAAGGGCTTGCTGGCAATGGCACGCTTGACGGTATTGTCATCCGCGTAGGCGGTAAGAAAGATGACGGGTAATTTCCAGCGCTGGTAGATCGCCTGGCAGGCGTCAATGCCATCTTCTGCGCCATCGAGATGAATGTCCATCAATATCAGGGTAGGTTCAAGCTGGGAAACCGCGGACAGCGCATGGGTGAAATTACTGCGTACGCCGCACACGCGATGCCCCAGTTCCACCAGGGTATGTTGCAGATCCAGTGCCACCACTGGCTCATCTTCCACGATCAGAATATGCTCGGCATGCATCAAGCGATTCCTTTCCGTTTAGGGCTGATTGCTATCGTAAAGCAGCTCCCGGCGTTTGTCGAAGTGGTTTCCAGTTCACCATGCAGTTGCGCGACAAACATGGGAATCAATTGCGTTCCCAGACCTTTTGCTGCATCCCAGTTAAATTCCGACGATAATCCTCGCCCATTGTCAGCCACCTGCAAATGCAACTTGTCGTCAGAAATTTCTTGCAGGCGGATATCAATACGGGCTTGCAGCGGGCTACGTTCAGCCAGCCAGTCGGCAGGAAAAGCATGCTTGATGGCATTCAGTACCAGTTCATTGATGACCAGGCCCAGCGGGATCATGCGGTGCGCACTCATGAAGATAGATTTGTCCGGCCCTGAATAGTGTAACTTGATGCCCAGCTTGGTGGTGTCGTGGCTGGCAACCGTCAGGGCAATCAGGCGGTTGATGAATTCCGACAATTCGATTTCAGACATCATTTCCGAGTCATACAGCAATTGATGTACTAGTGCCATGGCCCTGATCCTGCTCTGACTTTCACCCAGGACGCGGGCCACCTCTTCTGGCGCTTGCCGGGCCTGCAATTTGAGCAGGCTGGAAACAATCTGCAGATTGTTTTTGACGCGATGATGCACTTCATGCAGCAAGGCGGTTTTTTCTTCCAATGCCTGCTCCAATGCCGCCCACTGCCTTTTTTTGCTGCCTATATCATGCGCCAGTTTGCAGGCACCGATCACTTTTCCATTGCGGTCACGCAAGGGAGAAATCGTGATCGACACATCCACAAAATGCCCAGCTTTGTGTATGCGCACCGTATCGAAAGGCGGGATACGTTCGCCATTGGAGATCCGTCGCAGCAAATGCTGTTCTTCACCTAGCAATGCCGCCGGGAACAGCATGGTAATCGGCTTGCCGAGCGCTTCTTTGGCACTGTAGCCTAGCAAGCGCTCGGCAGCCGGGTTCCAGCCGGTAATGATACCTTCCAGGGATTTGGTAATGATGGCATCGTCGGATGATTCTATGACGGAACGATAACGGTCTTCTGACTGGTGCAGGGCAGCTTCGCTGTCATGTCGCTTGGAGATATCGATACCGGACGGTATCAGGTGGGTGACCTTGCCTGCTTCATCGCGTAGCGGTGCCAGCATGAAATCCACCCACATGCGACTGTCATTGATCATTTTGGCATGTACGTCATAACGTACTGTTTCACCATTGCGGCAACGATTGATCGCTTCTTTCAGTTGCTGTGCCAGTTCGGGATCATGACTCCACCAGTAAGTATCCCACAGCTTTTTGCCACGTACATCGTCAACGGTAATACCGGCGGCCTCCAGTGGCGCGCGGTTGCATTCCAGCAGGGTCCCATCCATATCCAGCACACCGACAAAGGCAAACAGATTATCCAGCACCTGCAACAGGCGCTGCTTGCTTTCTTCTGCCAGCTGCGCTTCAACGGAATCGATGGATGCATCCTGTATCAGGGCAAGAATGCCGCAGATATTGCCGCTATCGTCGCGTCTGGGGTAATAGGATGCCAGACGGAACAGCTTGTCGTCTTCATTTCCCGGGCCGTTACCGCGTATTTCCTGTCCTACCAATGGAATACCGGTTTCCAGCACGAAGCGCATTTTGGGTTCGATGATATCGGCTACTTGCGGCAGATAATCGCGGATGGGATGACCAAGCTGTTCAGTGATAGGAACGCGATTCAATTCGGCATGCCGGCGGTTGATGAAGAGCAAACGCAGATCAAGGTCGAGCACTGCCACACCTACCGGCAAGGTATCCGTCATGAGCAAAAATAATTGCTCCATTTCCCGACCTTGAAGACCATGCATGGCGCAGCCCTTCGTGCGAAAACTTAATTCTAACTATAAACAATACGACATTGAAATTTAAATAATTTTTTTAACGATTGCTTAATACCTGTAGCTCGTTTGTGGTTCGTTTGTTGCTTGTTTGTTGTTCGTTTGTGGTTCGTTTGTTGCTTGTTCGACATAAATGTGCAACGCAGCATGCGTCCACCTGTCAATCATAACAAAGCCAGGCAACGGACCTGGCTTTGTCAGAATAAAAAATCAATGCAACAACGAGACCTGGAAACCAGGATGTGTTGACTAGGGCGTGTTGACCTAGACTTCCCTAACAGTAACATTAGTGCATATTAATGCATTGTCCAGTTATTTTACTGCGGCAATACAGCTTGTCTACTTATTGCGGTGTTTCGACCACCAACAAGGTCAGACGTCTTACCAAAGGTAATACCATTAGCAGTGTTGGAAAGGCAAATATCCATGACAGCAACCAGGATCCCATCCATATTTCCATGAAGTGATCGACCAGGCCCACGCTGCGCAAACTGCTGATCAGCGAAATGATACAGGTCATCAGTATCGACAGAAAAAAGGGCATGACGAAAGCTGCGTAGCGTGCAGGCAATTTGCGCATAGACGTTGCAGAAGAAGTGTGTTTTTGAGATTTCATAAAAGTTCCATAAGCCGACCCAGCAGGCGCCTGTTCATCCATGGAAGATAAACATCTGGCCCCGGACCAGTCCGGCGGCTGTGGCGCGTTGCTTGACGTAAACGCTTACGGCAACTTGTGGAAGTATGCGCCACCAGTGTAATTGGCGTTGATATAAAAGTAAATAGCCACTTACCCTGTACGCTGCAGTGGCAGGCATGTCCGGAAACGCAATCTGCGGTAAGATTTTGCCATGGAAAACCCGTAATGAAAATACCAAGCATGAAGAAACACCTGGTGGTTGCCCTTGCCTATGATCAATTGTGCACCTTTGAATTTGGCTGCACGGTAGAATTATTTGCGCTGAATCGACCTGAGCTGGATGTGGACTGGTATGACTTTGCCGTCTGCGCCATGGAAGCAGGCAAATTGCGGGCCGCAGGTGGCATCCGTGTAGAAGTACCGCATGACCTGAACATGCTGGACCAGGCCGATACCGTCATCATCCCCGGCTGGCGTGACGCCGACGAAATGCCGCCACCTGCGATACTGGAAAAAATCCGTGCAGCCCATGCGCGTGGTGCCAGAATTTGCAGTATCTGTTCCGGCGTGTTCATCCTTGCAGCAGCCGGCATACTGGATGGCAAGACCGTGACGACCCACTGGCGCTATGCCGATAAATTGCTGAAGCGTTACCCAGCTATCCATGTGGAAGCAAATGCTTTGTACGTGGACCAGGGACAGATATTGACCTCGGCAGGTTCTGCCGCCGGGCTGGATATGCTGCTGCATCTGGTGCGCAAGGATTATGGTGCAAGGGTCGCCAACCTGGTGGCGCAAAGACTGGTGGTGCCACCGCATCGCGAAGGTGGCCAGGCGCAGTTTGTACCGCGCCCCATGCCCAGCGACGAACATGCTCGTCTGGCGAAATTGATGGACTGGATCCGATCCCACCCTACCCTGCCCCACAACCTGACATCCATGGCAGAAAAAGCGGCGATGAGTACACGCACGCTGCAACGCCAGTTCAAGGAATCCACCGGTATGGCACCGGGTGAATGGCTGATACGCGAACGTGTCGCCATCGCCAAGGAATTGCTGGAATCACCGCACACCAGCCTGACACAGGTGGCCGAACTGGCCGGTTTCGGTTCTGAAGAATCGCTGCGCCGCCACTTCCGCCGCATCGTTGCAAACAGCCCCGGCAATTATCGCAAGCAGTTTGCCGACGTGCTGACAGCAGCACCGATGTAAGACTGCGTCGCCACACTGGTGAGGATTGATTTTCTCCACGGATATCGTCTACGCTGAAATAAATTCACACCCTATCTGTCAGCGAACTGAAAATGTGCCGCGCAACAGCTGTTTCATTGAAGTAGGCAAAACACATGCATTGATGAAGGCCATGCAAGTATTTCTATGCCGCTTGATTAATGCTTGATAGAATTAATTGAAATTATCAGGAGCAAACCGCTTTTGCCACTCTTTTGCACCTCATCTGTACGGCTTGTAGTGCGGTCCACTTACCACAGAAAGTATTCATGAATAGCCAGGACGACGGCAAAATACCTGAACATAGCTGGCCTATCTTGCAGTCTATTGCTGCAAAACAGGCGCATCGTCCCGCGCTGTTAACGGACGCAGAACGGGAAGCACGCTGGCAATGCCTGCCTGTCTCCGATGTGACAGCAGCATCTGCGAGCCCGGTTCAAGGTGACTCACCCAACCGCAAACAACCGATCGCCAGTCAACTCCAGCATTTGACACCCACCACCACAGGCATGAGCAATGCGCAGAATTCTTCCTCGATTCAGGCATTGTTCCAGCGTTTGGCCGCGGGCGAGAAAAATTTGTCCGCGCCATCTGACGAAACCGGGACCCTGGGGCCACTGCTTAAAAAATGAAGAATTATTGCAGTTGTTTCCATGAAGGGTGGTGTCGGTAAAACCAGCGTGACCGCTAATCTGGCGGCGGTTATGCACAGGATGCCGAACCCGGCAGCATCGCTGCATTGAATCTCGCCCCACAAAACAGCCTGCACCTGCATTTTGGACTGGGTGTTGCATTGGAAGATGGTGTCTGCCGGCAAAAAAAGGGCCGTACGCCACACGTACGGCCCTGTCAAGCGCGCTGCAAAACATCCTGTCTTTCACGCTATCTGTCACTACAGCCTGCTGACCTCGCCCAGGCATGCCAATATCCAAACCCAATATCGCAAGGTAGGCAAACTTTGCGGTAATGCCAGGTAAATCACCTGCGCCATCGCAAATGGGTGCACATAAGGCATTACACCTGGGCCGCGTTAACAGCCCCCGACAAGCGTTCTCTCAAAATGGCTGATACACCCAGAAAGGCCGGGTATTCTGCAGTAATCAGGAAAGTCGGTATCTGCGCAAGATAAGTGGCAAAACGCCCTTTCGCTTCAAACCGCTGGCGAAACGCGGACGTGTTGAAAAACTCACCCAGGCGCGGCACGATGCCGCCGCCTATATACACACCGCCTGTGGCCCCCAGGGTCATCGCCAGGTTGCCGGCAATGGTTCCCAGCATGGCACAAAAATATTCAACCGTGCGCACACACACTGGGCAACTGCCATCCAGCGCCCGCCGCGTGATATCAGCTGCATTCATGTCTTCCGGATTCGGCACTTGATCCATATGTGACAGGGCGCGATACATGATTTCAAGGCCCATGCCGGAAATCAGGCGCTCGGCGGATACATGCGCATATTCTTTGCGGGCATAACGCAGGATCTCGATTTCCGTATCATCTGCCGGTGAAAACGAGACATGGCCGCCTTCACTGCACAAAGGTATCCAGTGCTGCCCTGAAGGAATAATGCCGGATACACCAAGGCCGGTGCCAGGTCCGATAAGGCCAATGGCGCGCTGTGCTTGCGCCTGGCCACCGCCGACTTGCAGTTTTTCATGTTCTGCCAGATGAGGTAAGGCCATCGCCAGTGCTGTGAAATCATTCACCACCACCAGATCCTGAAAACCGCAAGCCTGGCGCAAAGCCTCGATGGAAAAAGTCCAGTGATGATTGGTCATGCTTACCACGTCACTATCCACAGGATTGGCAATGGCGATGGCAGCATGCTGCACCGCTTGCGGACAGAGCGCCTTCACTTCCTCCCTGGCAAGATAGGCAGTGATGGCAGCCTGCAAATCAGGATAGGCATTGCAAGACAATACGGTAATCGCTTCAAAGCGATGGCTCACCGTTTCGAGTGCAAAGCGCGCATTGGTGCCACCAATATCTGCCAGCAAACGCGGGCCTGCACCATCTAATATTTTTTGATTTTTGGTCAACATCTCAGCATTCATATTTTCAGATCTGCCTCTGGCTAGCTATTCAATCGCCATTTCTATGTAACAATACTACATATTTTTCAAATTAATGTCTAATAAATTTGCATTCACTGAGGTAAAATTTAAAAAATACAATGGAATCCATACACATATAATGAAAATGAAATGAATCTTAAGGCATCTTTATGTAGTCATACTACTTTTTATTGTATGAAGGTGTTCGCCTTATGATCTAGTTGTTTAGAGATGCACCCCTACTACTCCGCGCGTCAGTGCCCCGGTCTGTGCATCACGAGGCAATTGCAGATTACAGCACCGACAAGCAGAACAAGGCAAGTACCAAACAGCAAGATATCAGCGCATTTTTCTTTTTGCGAAAACCACTGTCTTTGCTTGCATACACAGTACTATGCAAGCAAAGAATTCCATCAACATTCGTTGCAATCCAGACAGAAAATTTCCATGCTCCATTTTTCAGAACGCAGCCCGGAGGGCCATTGAACAAGCCACACAAAAATTAACCGCATCTACATGCATTTTTACAACGGCACAGGCAATCTCCAGGGCCTTCGCAAGCTACTATTTATTGCCCGCTTGGAAGAAACAAAAACATGGATAAGATGACTTCAAAACTGATCAATCCACAGTGCCTTTTTTTGGGGAGGATACCTGCAAGAATTCTCATCTTGTTGGTGCATATTTGAATCATGTTTATTCCCCTGCTCTACGCATCAGGCATGGTTCAATTATTGCTAAATAGCAGACGCCGATTTAGCCATTGTTTTTCAGGGCCGCTACAAATAATCATTATTTTGATATTTAGACGGTGGATTTGCTTATTCCTGCAGCAAGTAAAGGCAGGTAATCACGTCAGCGATTATCGGTCTGGGAGTTAAATTCCAAGCCAAGTACAAAAAATATGGCAAGTTTTCAGCAAAGAAGCACAAATTTTTCTTCAACAGCGGTTATTATTACCGCCTTCATATTCTAAGTTCGAGGAGACAGCGGGAATGGATTTTTCAAATCGCCAGCAAGAGCCGGGAAAGAAATTTATCGGATTAGGGCTGGTCATATTATTTCACGTGCTGGTGGTATATGCACTGGTATCGGGCCTGGCGCGCAAGGCCATGGAAG
>NZ_JBMPOR010000039.1:0-37635 GCF_049340265.1 Undibacterium sp. Di26W | reverse complement strand
AACATTTCCATGGTGATCACCTTTTTGTCTCCCGCCTAAAAATTAGGCAGGATAAGTAGAACACCTGGGTCAGTTTTGAATCAGCAGAAACCTCTTAAGTGGGTCAATTTTCGGTCAGCGGCAACAACCCTGCCCGTTCGAAGATACCGCTTTGGCGATACAAAGGTAGGTGATCAGCATATTTGGCCACTAGCACTTGAGCTAGCAATCCTGAGGTCGGGATGCCCTAGTCGATGATCTGCGCAGGAACCGATGCCTGCATCCTGCATCATTGTTTCGCATTGATTGCAGACCCATTTTCCCCTCACATGACGTTCCACCGTGAAGACGCCGGGTTGGTAATCGAGCTTCTCGGACACATCCTCGCCGATACGCTTCATTTGGCAACCACACTGGCACAGCGTCGAATCCGGCTCGTTGTGAATGTCGATGCGTGGCAGATTGGTCGGCTGCAGCGTACGCTTTGCTTGTTGCTTACCTGGAGGCTCTTGCATGGCGGTTTGCGTCAGTTGCTCAATCTCGGCGGTGACTGCCGCCACATCCATCTTCAAGGTCTCAAACAGTTCGCGCTGCTGCTCACCGGTATACGTTTCACTAGTGGCGGCAAACTTCTGCCGTTTCATGATGGCTATTTCGTGGGTCAGCTTATCAATCACCGTTTGCCGGAACCGTCCCTCGGCCTGCAGCCGGATGGCTAATTCGCGGATCTGGTCCGGGTTGAGCTGAGTGATGTCAACAGTGAAATTCATGTCCGGCAATGTGCCAGACAAAAGCCTGATTCGGCAAGGATGTTTACATCGGTTTACCTCTTCGTGGTACTCACAACACTGTGATGTGGTGATCGTGCGTGCGTGTCTGCCACGGCAGGCCGGTTACCAGCGCCTGGAGCTGGTCGGCGTTGAGTGTGATTGACAAAGGGCCACTGTCGGCCCAGACAAACCTTCCCTTGTTCAAGCGTCGGCTGGCCAACCAGATACCGAATCCGTCATAGACCAGGACTTTGATACGCGTCGATGGTTTGTTCGCAAACAGGTAGGCGTGATGGGGGCGCACTGCGCCAAACACTTGAACGACCTTGCCAAAGGCGGTATCGAAGCCGATCCGCATATCGATGGGCTCAGTCGCCAGCCAGATCGCATCGATCCGTATCATCGTAACCAGTGCTGCAGCCAGTTGCCGCACTCCGTCGCGGCAACACTGGGCCAGCGTACCGTTACCAACGCTGCACCGCGCTTGATCTCGATAACGATGTCCGTCGGTTCAGATTGTCTTGCTGGTAAAGGCAAACTAACGGGGACAAACGCTGGAAGCGATGCAACTGGCACCGCCCGTTTAGCATCATTGCTTAGCCGCTCTTGTTCACGGATCCAGATCCGTACCATGTTGGCGTTCAATCCATATCGAAGGGTATAGTGGCCCCGTAAAACCGGACAAGAGTTTAAGGAGTATCCTGCAATAAAAGAAGAGGCAGGATATGAGCGAGGTCAAGCGGAATAGTTTCAGCGGGCAACAAAAAGCCGAGGTAGCGCTAGAAGCGGTACGGGGAGTGAAGACGATCATCTGCGCTTAGCTGCCTGGATTCAAGGTGACATTACCGGGGGCTTACGCTGCAATCGTCTATGTCAGGTTTAATTTGAAAAAGCTCTTGCAAATGAGGGGGGGCGTCCATGTATGTGTTGACATATCATTTTAGCCTTTCAAAAGAAGCAGCAATAGCGAAGAATGAAGCGAAGCGAGGAGTCAGTTTGTCGGGGCGCGTTGCGATGCGTCTGAATTGTTTGATTTGATTCTCGCGAAAAACCGTTCGATCACATTGCGGTTACGATACTGAAAGGCATCGATCTCTCTCGGCTTTTTCCGGTTTGATTTTGACGGGATCACCACCTTCGCATTTCTCTTTTGAATGCTCGCAACCAACGCATTGGCATCATACGCTTTGTCTGCCAGTACCGCTCCCGGTTCCAGGTCTTTGAGTAACGCTTCTGCTTGCGTTATCTCGTGACATTGACCTTCCGTCAGCAGGAATCGCGCTGCTTGTCCTAAACCTGCCACGCAGACGTGAATTTTTGTCGTCAATCCCCTGCGAGAACGGCCGAGAGATTGCTCTTCTTTTTTTTGCAGCTCCCGCTGCATGTTGGTGTGCGCTCACCACTGTACTGTCTAGGCACACTTCTTCAAAATCTGCTTCTTATCGCAATACAGCAAAAATACTTTGCCAGCTATCTCGCTCTGACCAGCGCGCAAAAAAACGCGTATAGACCGTGTTTCAGTAACCAAACTCCACTGGCAAATCTCGCCACGGGCTATCTGTGCGCGCTATCCATAACACTGCCTCTATAAACAGACGATCATTCCCTCGAGACCGACCTCCACCACCTGTTCGTCTTGGCAGCAGTCTTTCTATTCTTGACCATTGATCGTCACGCAACAACATTCTTAACATCCTCGATTTACCCAAATTCAAACATGTAAACACAGTTTCAGAAAAGTTAACAGCCATCATGCAAAATAGATATGTCAACACGCCCTAGGAATAAGTGATCTAGACTTGAGTTTGGCATTGATTAAATTTATGGCTGTGTTCGGATCATCAACGTAAATGAGGAAGTAACTTGGTGTCTTACGATCAACACATCTAACTAGGGTTTTTGATTTTGAATCAATATCTACTTGGACTAATAAATTTGGTTTGTCAAAGTTAATACAAGGTCTGACGATCAAGTAATTGTCACTGCTTCCTTTCGTTTCTTTAGACCATTTTTCAATATCTTGAGAAAAAAATTCTGCCTTCGATATGGACTCGACATATATGTCAACTAATACGCGATCTGCGACACGAAGATGTAGCATTGCGTCAGTTAATAGATGGAAACTCCCCTTCATCTTCCAGCGATCCCCAAGTCCTAACATTAGTATATACGCGGACAAGCTGAGTACAACTATATGAATTATGGCTCGTTGATGTGGATCTGGTACTTGTACACTAGCTATCAATACACATATCGGAATATCTACAAATAAACATAACATCCCGATTATAAAAATCGTTCCATATTCACTTTTTTTAGCAATCTCTATTTTTATTCCCTCTTGAATTTCTGGTGAGTATTTTTTTCCTTTTAGCCAAGAAAAAAAACTAACTAAGAGTGTCGATTGAAATCTTAAAAAAGCCGATATTTCGTTCGGAAGAAATGCCATAAATAGTGTGCCCAAACCTCTTTTATTTCCTTTAGCGACACGGAATCGTTCTAAGCCTTGTGGGGTTTCAGCCAAAAATCGGATAATTAAAAATAGCGCGATAACACAAAGAACAATGTCCCTATACTCTTTAAAATTTGCAAAATTTTTCGATAAGATTCGGTATAACACAAACACCGCAATTGAAAGCCCAAGTGATTTGATCCAATTTAAACCTAACAGAAATTTCATTTATGTAGCCTTTTATTGCCAAATTGGTTAGCTGATAGCTTTTCTTGCACTTAATATAATAATTAAGGCAGATTAGATGCTAGCATCTCTAACACTAAGTTGTATTGTCCTCTAAAATAAATTGCTAAAAATATCATTTCATGAGGCCTCTTAATAATGGACCAGACGAGGCGACAGTCTGGTGCGTCTCGGAGTTTTTCAAGCTAGTTGTCGCCTAAAAGTAAATATTTATGCTGCTGATTTCAGTATTTGATACGTATCCTCTTGAATTAAATTACCTCCGGCAAAGCCGGAGGTTTATTGCTGGGGCGCCTCAAAGGCGCTGGTAACCCTTGAGCCGCCTTCATTCGCGTTCCGATCGACCGTCCCGTTAGGGCTACGTAGTGTTTGTTAATTTAGCAGGTCTAATCACGCTGAGGAGTAGTTTCTGGAACAGTTCGCTTAAGGTTTTTAAGAGAATTTCTAATTGCATCAGCATCGGCCTGCTCTCTTCGTATCTCCTCTGCAGTTAGCTTTTTATCGAAATTTCCGAAACTCCAGCACACTTTCAGTGTATCAATAATAGTTGCTTTCCTATCTCCAGTATCAGCTTCATCGTTTAAGCAGTTAATAAGAAACCTTAAGTCAGACCGCCTAGGTTCAATGTTGCCCGGTTTTGTAAAACTTTTCGTGATTGATCCAACCAAAGAAACACGCTCCTCTGGAGAAGATTTGTTCCATACATCGAGGGAATCAACCTCAGTAATTCCGAATGCTGGACTAGAGAGAGCAAAACTGAAAAGTAAGATAATGGCAGTAAAATTTTTCATTAATATTGATCAATCCTAATTGAGTGTACTAACGCCAAGCTGACCGACGCGTAGCGTCCGCGTCCAGCGCCAAGTTAAAAACTTCAACGTTAAATTTCAAAATTGTTTTGCTCATTCAATTCTTTCTTATTTCAAGAAGATCGCAAAACCGACTCCTGCAATCAATGCAACAACTAGCATATGAATTTTATCAATTGTCCGTAATGGTAGCGAAGCTGTGACTTGATCTACCCTTTTAGAATCCAGAGAGATTAAATATCGACTAAGTGGCATGACGGGAAGATAGAAAAAAGTGAAATAATAGATCGCAATATATGAGGTCTTTTCCATATCAACGAAAGATTTTCCATAGAAGCGAAATCCTATTCCATTGAAGGTAATTAATGGCGGAGCTGTCATTACTATCGTCATACCCTTGCTCCAATCTCCATGAAGAGGCGAAAGCTTGTTATCGGCACTGCTTGCAGATAACGATAAATTAGATTTTGGAGGAGTATAGATATCATTAGGGTCGGTCATAAAATCTCTTTAAATGGAAGTCGATCTACCCATCACCAAATGGCAATCATCATTAAAATCTTGATCATCGTCTTGATCAATTATTTCGGTGCTGACTTGGCTTTCAACCTCAGTCACAACTCAATGCCCTGCCCTATTCAACCGTCACACTTTTTGCTAAATTCCTTGGCTTATCCACATCCGTCCCCCGCGCCAGCGCCGTGTGATACGCCAACAATTGCAGCGGCACCACGTGCAGTATCGGTGACAGCTGCCCGTAGTGTTCTGGCAGGCGTATCACGTGTACGCCTTCGCTGGAGGTGATGCGGGAGTCGGCGTCGGCGAAGACGTAGAGTTCGCCGCCGCGGGCGCGGACTTCTTGCATGTTGGATTTGAGTTTTTCTATCAGGGTGTCGTTGGGGGCGATGGTGACGACGGGCATTTCTTTGGTGACCAGGGCCAGGGGGCCGTGTTTGAGTTCACCGGCTGGGTAGGCTTCGGCGTGGATGTAGGAAATCTCTTTGAGTTTTAATGCGCCTTCGAGGGCGATGGGGTAATGCAGGCCGCGACCCAGGAAGAGTGCGTTTTCTTTACGGGCGAATTCTTCTGCCCAGGAAATGATTTGTGGTTCTAGCGCCAGCACGGCGCTGATGGCGACAGGAAGGTGGCGCAGGGCGCGTATGTGTTCTGCTTCATCGGCATCACTCAAGCGGCCTTTGCTTTGTGCGAGGGACAGTGCCAGCAGGAAGAGTGCTGCCAGTTGTGTGGTGAAAGCTTTGGTCGATGCGACGCCCACTTCTACACCGGCATGGGTGATATATGACAAGGCGCATTCACGCACCATGGCGCTGGTGGACACATTGCAGACTGTAAGGGTGTGCAGCATGCCCAGGCTGCGGGCATGTTTTAATGCGGCCAGGGTGTCTGCGGTTTCGCCACTTTGCGAGATGGTGACGACCAGTGAATTGGGGTTGGGCACGCTTTCGCGGTAGCGGTATTCGCTGGCGATTTCTACATTGACGGGGATTTTTGTTATCGCTTCTATCCAGTATTTGGCGGTCAGGCCGGCGTAATAGCTGGTGCCGCAAGCCAGTATCAAGACTGAGTCGATTTGCTTGAAGACTTTGTAGGCACCGTCACCAAACAGCTCGGGCATGATGCTGATGACGCCTTCGAGCGTGTCGGCAATCGCACGCGGTTGTTCGAAGATTTCTTTTTGCATGTAGTGGCGATACGGGCCCAGTTCTGCTGCGCCGCTGTGGGCATGTACGGTCTTTACTTCGCGCTGTACTGATTTGCCTTCGCTATCGACTATCCATACTTTTTGCAATTGCAGGTCTACCACGTCGCCTTCTTCCAGATAGATAATCTGGTCGGTGGTGCCAGCCAATGCCATGGCGTCTGACGCGAGGAAGTTTTCACCCTGGCCAACACCGACGATGAGGGGCGAACCCTGGCGGGCACCGATGACACGATGCGGTTCGTCGCGGCAGAATACGGCGATGGCAAATGCGCCAGTCAAACGCTTGATAGCGATTTGCACGGTGTCGAACAAATCACCGCTATACAGATGATCGATCAGGTGGGCGATGACTTCGGTGTCGGTCTGGCTTTCAAACACATAGCCAGCCTGCGTCAGTTCAGCACGCAGTTCTTCATGGTTTTCGATAATGCCGTTGTGTACGAGGGCAATGCGGTCACGCGAAAAATGCGGGTGGGCATTGGATGATGACGGTGCACCATGGGTAGCCCAGCGGGTGTGGGCGATGCCGGTGAAGCCAGCAAGGCCGGACTGGTCTATCTGTGCCTGCAGGTCTGCCACGCGGGATGTGCTGCGTGAGCGTTGCAAATGGCCGTCTACATGCAGGGCGACGCCGCAAGAGTCATAGCCACGGTATTCGAGCCGTTTCAAGCCTTCAAGCAAGACGGGGGTGATATTACGTTGAGCAACTGCGCCGACGATGCCGCACATAGTGACCTCTGATGAAAGAATGAATATTAGTACTTACGCAAAACCGCCCTGGCTGCGTTGCAGCTCCTAGCCGTGCTAAAGCACTGTCTTCGTTGCTGGCGCCTTGCCAGGACGATTTTTCGTAAGTTGTAAGTTCTAAATATGTAGCCATGCTAAAGCAGATAGCATGATGTTTTCTTTCAAAATTCATTTATTATTGAAATTAAAAGAACATCAATTTCATATTTGAACTATTATTTCATTCATTACCATTTTAAGAAATAATTCGTCACATGTTTATCATCGACGAGCTGGACAAACGTATTTTGCAGCAATTGCAAAAAGATGCATCCCTGACCAATCATGAGCTGGCCTTGCGTGTGCATGCGTCGGCCCCCACCTGCCTTCGTCGCGTCAAGCGGCTGACTGAGGAGGGTATTATTGCCCGCCAGGTGGCGATACTGGATACTGCCAAGCTGGGGGCAGGCTTGACGGCGATTGTGGAAATCACGCTTGATCATCAGGCGACAGAAAAACTGCTGGAATTTGAACAACTGGTGGCGCAAGAAATCGCGGTACAGCAATGCTATCGGGTATCGCCCGGGCCAGATTTTGTGCTGGTGATACAGGTGGCGGATATGGCGGCTTACCATGTGCTGGCACACCGGTTGTTTGCCGCGCATGCCAATGTGCGCAATGTGCGCAGCTTCTTTTCTATCTTGCGCAGCAAGTTTGAAACGGGTATCGCTCTTTGAAGTTTGCTGCAAATTTGAAATGACTGCGCGCCCTGGCCATACTCCATCGCCAGGTTTATTTTTCCACTACCCCTTGTTTCGGAAACTCACGCTGCCGATTACCTTCCTTCAGCACTTCGGGTTTGTAGTAGCGCAGAAAGCCTTTCCACACCATGCCTGAGCGGGCGGCCCTCTCAAATAATTCTTGCAGGGTATTGCGGTCATCCTGGGTCAGCGATTTTTTGGAAAGATAAATACCGCTATCGCTCCATGGTAATTCGGGGATGGCTTCAATACGCATTTTGTCGGATAAGTCTTCAACCCTGGCATCGCCTTGCACGGCACCGGCAAAAATATAGGGTGCCATGATAGCCACATCAGCGACGTTGGCTTTCAGTACCCGTGCTACGGAAACCGGATCTGATTCCAAAATCAGCCTGCCCTGCCGGCTTAGTTCAGCCACAATGGTTTGATAAGCTTCGCCGTAGTCATAGCCGCGTACCACGACCACTTTCAAATTCTTTTGCTCCAGCAATTCTTGCTGGTTACGTATGGTGGGGCGGGCAGACTGCAGAGAAATCAGTGTGGAGCGCGTATGGATCATCGGCACAAAAATACCAAGCTCATCTCTCTTGGATGTGCGTATGGCAGGAAAAAGTACATCAGCCTGACCATTTTCAAACATCAGTTCAAGACGGGCGCGCGGCACCGCTGGAAATAGAAACTGACACGTTTCTTTAGATGAAAGGCTGCGAAATAATTCTGGATAAATACCCGTGACATTGTCACCGTTGATGATGACACTAAAACCCACGGGGGCAACAGGTGCGTTAATGGTACGTGAACAGGCCGCCTGAGCATCTAGATAAAATTGGCTCAGGAACAAAATCAGCACGACACGCAAAGCAGGGGACTTTGTCAGCATACTCACCAATTTCACTTTGATTACATCTTTACACGATAGACCAAAAAACCGCTTCACTACAAGCAACATTTCGGTCTGGAAAGTGACTATTTGTCACACAAGGCAGATAATTTGTTTTGCATCAGAATTTCTATCTTGCCATAAGCCAGTCTGATCAAGCCGCTTACTCTGAAAAACCTTAATTCTTTTGAGAGGGTTTGGCGGGTTATACCCAGCATCATTGCCAGTGATTCCTGCGTCACCTTCACCAAGACATGCTCACCGGGCTGACGGTTGGCGACATCTGCCAGCAGTAACAGGCGGCGCGCCACCCTGGCCCTGACAGAGCGCAAGCCACCGTCTTCCACAATACCGTATAACAGACGTATGCGCCTGGCCAGCATACGCGCAATTGCGGCAGCGAAGGCTGTTCTTTGCATCAGGGCTGCGAAGGTGGCTGGTGGCAAGACCAGTAGTTCCACCTCATCCAGCGCGGTGGCATCGTGGGTACGTGGCTGGCTATCTATCAAGGAAATTTCACCAAACCAGGTGGCAGCGTCAAGAATAATGAGTATGGCTTCACGCCCGCCTTCACTTAAGGTAGACATTTTGACGCTACCGCTGATAACGGCATAGAAACCTGTGGGTATATCCCCTTTACGGAACAGCATTTCACCTGGACGCAAGCGCAATTGCTCACTTGCGACTACCATAGCCTTACGGTCTCTTGCAGGCAAAGCCGCAAACCAGGGGTCGCCCAGCAAGATGCGCATTAAGTTGTCGTCGGAGGTCATAGCTGTGTCAGGTATAAGGTATCAGGTCAAAAAGCCTTGAAACTGCAAATTGTAAAATATTTGACAGTTTAAGATGAAAGCAACATTGTAAGGTATGGTTGCAAGCATTTACTGAGGAGTAAGTCACATGCAACAGCGTGCCCAATTTGTCCGTATGGACGACAGTACCAAAGAAGACTGGCAAATCATCGGTGGGGAATTCATGCAATTTGCCCAGAACCTGCCGGATCGTGTCATCAAGCATTTGCGTTTGCTGGAAGGCGATTATGGTGGCTTTCCCATAGACCGGTTCACCCATTCATTACAAACTGCCACCCGCGCCATGCGTGATGGTCGCGACGATGAATATGTCTGCTGTGCCCTGCTGCATGATATTGGCGATACCCTGGGTTCCTTCAACCACCCTGACATTGCGGCAGCCATACTGAAACCCTTTGTCACCGAAGACAATCTGTGGATGGTGCAACACCATGGCATTTTCCAGGGGCATTATTTCTTCCACCACATCGGCATGGACAGGGACATGCGTGAACAATTCCGTCAGCACCCACACTTTGAACGTACGGCAGAATTCTGCGCTTTGTACGACAACCCTTCGTTTGACGCGCATGCTGAAACTTTTCCACTGGTGGAATTTGAACCCATGCTGAAACAATTATTCAGCAAGCCACGCAATACAATCTACAAAACCGCAGTCAGCGAATAAATCAGAAAAACAACATGGGAGATAGCATGGACATACCCTCAATCAAGGATCAGGTCAGCGCAGAAGAATGGCAATTGCGCGTTGACCTGGCTGCCTGTTACCGCCTGGTCGCCGTCTATGGCTGGAGCGATCTGGTGTTCACCCATATCAGCGCCCGCATCCCCGGCCCTGAACATCATTTCCTGATCAACCCGTATGGCCTGATGTTTGACGAGATCACGGCGTCGTCACTGGTCAAGGTAGATCAGCAATGCAATAAGGTGATTGATTCGCCCTTCCCGGTGAACCCGGCGGGCTTTGTCATCCACAGTGCCGTGCATGCGGCACGTGAAGATGTGCAATGCGTATTGCATACGCATACCCGTGCCGGGGTGGCAGTCAGCGCGCAAAAATGTGGGGTGCTGCCGCTGTCGCAGCAATCCACTTTTGTGCTGGCATCGCTGGCTTATCATGATTATGAAGGCGTTGCTTTCAGGGAGGATGAAAAGCCGCGCCTGCAGGCTGACATGGGTCGCGCCAACTTTCTGGTATTGCGCAACCATGGCTTGCTGACGGTAGGCAAATCAATCGCCGATGCTTTCCTGTCGATGTACACCTTCGAAGCTACCTGCCAGATACAACTGGCAGCCCAGGCCGGCGGCGAATTGATTCATGTCAACCCCTTGATCGTCAAAGGGGTGTCGGAAGCCATGCGTGTTCAAACGGGTGGATTGGGTGGCGCATTTGTATGGCCATCCCTGATACGCAAACTGGACCGCATGGATGAAAGCTATAAAACATGACTGCACAACAAAAAGTCGTCGTCATCACCGGCAGTTCGGATGGAATAGGTGCGGAAATGGCGCGTCAACTGGCACGCACTTATGGTGCCAAACTGGCACTGGTGCTGGCCGCGCGCAATGAAGAGGGCTTGCAAAAAGTGGCCGCCCAATGTCAGGCGTTCGGTGCGCTCACCTTGGTGGTGAAAACTGATGTCGGCATAGAATCCAGTTGCCGCCAATTGATTGACGCGGCCGCCGCCCAGTTTGGCAGTATCGATGTGTTGATTAACAATGCGGGTAAGTCTGCACAGGCATTGTTTGGAGAAGTGGATAATCTGGGCTGGTATCAGGAACTGATGCAAATTAATTTTTGGGGCAGCATCTGGTGCACACATGCCGCCCTGCCCTATCTGAAAAAATCCCGTGGTTCCATCGTTGCTGTTTCTTCGCTGGCGGGCCTGATCGGTGTACCTGGTCGTACCGCATACTGTTCCAGCAAATTTGCCATGGCTGGTTTTTTTGAAAGCCTGCGTACAGAACTCCGTGGCTCGGGGGTCAGGGTTACACTGGCTTATCCAGGTGTGGTTGCCACCCAGATCCGCTATCACGGTTATAACGCGACCGGTGATGCTGCTGGCAGCAGTGGTCTGAAAGAAGATGACGCCATGTCAGTAGAGGAATGTGCCGCCCTCATCATACGTGGCTATGAACGCGGTGATCGCGACGTGGTGATGACCTTCAAGGGTAAACTGGCGCGCTGGTTAAAATTAATCGCACCAGGCCTCGTAGAAAAATTGGCGATGGCGGCCTTGAAGAAAGAAGTCAGGCCGCATTAATTGATGGGTCTTGATTTCAAATAAAATTCAAACAAAAATGGCCTGAGCGGTAATTGCAGCTCAGGCCATTTTGCTTCTTACTGATTGGTTTTTAATCGATTAGTTTCTAGTCGATTAGCTTCTGATCAATTAGAAGCGGTGCTGAATACCTACAGTCGCCGATGTCTGGTTAGTAGCAAAACCAGCATCATCACGTGATACGCCTGTCAGCTTGTTATTGCTGGCCTTGGCATATCCTGTGGCGATGTAGATGTCAGTACGTTTCGACATCGCGTATTTGGCACGCAGTGCCAGCAAACCTGGGTCTGCATCTGCACCAGGCGCCATATTCTTGATGTCCTGATAGTAGTACACGCCGGTCAGTGTCCATGCCGGAGCTACTGCATAATTGGCACCCAGCCACAGCATGTCACTGCGCTGATCGGCAGCACCGCTTGCCATGGTTTTCTTGAAATTGCGATAGCCGGCAAACAGCTTGGCATCACCCAGATCATAGGTAGCACCCAGATGCAATACCTTGGCCTGGTCGTAAGAACCGTTGGCGATCGGTGCGCTATTGTTTTGTTCGTAAGTGATGACTGCAGCCCATGGGCCATCGAATGCGCTGGCAGCCAGGATGTATTTGGCGTTGCCAGATGTATTGCCTGCAACTTCACCAAAACCATAGGTTGCACCGAGTTTGAAACCCTTGCCATCAAACTGGTATTTCAACAGATTGGATACGCCGGTCAACATACCGTCTTTGCGGGCGCCAGTGGCACCGCCAGAAGTTGCCCAGGAATACTGCGGCGCATAGCCCATAGGGTCAAATGGCAAAATGAAATCATACGTGGTGCTGTAAGAACGACCGGCAACAATACGGCCAAAATCACCCTGCAAGCCTACATTCGCCTGACGGCCAAAGATGTCACCATCTGATGCGCCGGTATCAAGCAGGACGCCGCCTTCCAGTTGCATGATGGCTTTCAGGCCATTACCCAGGTCTTCGCTGCCGCGCAGACCAAAGCGCGAGGTGTTCATACCACCGCTATTCAGTTTGAACTGGCTGTTTTTATTTGCATCTGCATTATTGTTGTAAGTAATATTGGCATCAATCAAACCATACACAGTCACACTTGATTGTGCATATGCTGCACTTGCCATGCATACCAGCGTTGCGGCGCCGAGTAGCTTTTTCATTGGTGTTCTCCTATAGAAATTTTATTTTGCAGACAACATGCGCGTCATGTAGTCAAGGTCGTGCTGACCTGTGATGTGAATAAAACAGTTCAATACGCCTGGGTACAGGGTAAGGAATGGAAGCTTTCAGTTGCCTTTCTATGGGCTGCTTTAGGTCCTGCAAGCCAGCGGCTTGTGGTAAAAAAACCTCTTTACACCATCGTTGAATTGACCAGCTCACGCCAGATTTTTCATTCCGCTTGCGCCATTTTTTGCAGGTTTCACACCTTTTTCCTGCGTTTGATCTCATTGCGGTGGTGGCCTGCGACAGCGCGCCTTAACCTGTCCCTGCAGTCACCCAATAACCCGAAGCAAACTTTAAAAATGGAGTCCATCATGAACGCAATCACATCTATCCTCAATCAAACCACTGCCAAAAAACTGGTGTTGGCAGCCAGCCTGGCCATCATCTCGGCCAGCAATGCCATGGCTTTTTCTGAAACCGAATTCCGCGCCGCGGTAAAACAACTGGTGGCCAGCCCCACCATCAGTCAGGATCAATATGTCGCCAATGCTGTCAGCAGCTGGTTGAATCAGGATTACGTCAACTCAGTAGGACAGGCAGAAATTGATGCCTCACGGCAAGCCAGCCAGCATGCTGCCAGCAGTTTTAACAGCTTGCTGCAACAGGAACCCGGCAACCCTTTGCTGATGTCGTATGCAGGCGCAGCCACCGCCAAATCTTCGCTAGAAAAAATAGCCAAAGCTGAGAAAACAACGGCGTTGGAAGATGGCACAGCCATGGTGGAACAGGCATTGCAACTGGCCAGCAACAGCCAGGCCATGCATGGTTCCGTACCGGTCGCGCTGGAAGTACGTTTTGTCGCCGCCAGCACTTTCCTGGCGGTACCACGTGTCATGAACCGCAAGCAGCAAGGTGAGCAACTGTTGAAAGAAGTGCTGGACGCCCAGCAGTTTGCCCAGACTGATCTGAACTTCCGTGGTGCCGTATGGTTGCGTGCCGCCACCCTGGCAGTGGAACAGCAACGTGCAGACGACGCCAAAAAGTTTTTGACAGAAATCCTGAAAAACAATGCGCCGCAATCACGCAGCGCAACTGAACTGTTGCAGAAATTGTCCTGATCACTTGTCCTGCTCAATGCTAATGAAGATAAACCATGAGCTTGCGGTCAGCATCCGTTAAGACCGCAAGCGCAAGGTAACAGGTAACAGGACTTTATTTCTTGATTTTTACTGGCCTTTGCCAGGAATCAATCGTCAATTGTTTGGGGCGGGACACCGTCAGTTTGCCCGCCGGGGCATCCTTGGTCAGGGTAGTACCTGCACCCAATGTCGCGCCCTTGCCCACCCGCACCGGTGCCACCAGTTGCGAATCACTGCCGATGAAGGCATCATCCTCGATGATGGTACGGCTCTTGTTGACGCCATCATAATTGCAGGTAATGGTACCGGCCCCAATGTTCACGCGGCTGCCTATGGTGGCGTCGCCTATATAAGCCAGGTGATTGGCCTTGCTATGCGCCGCGACCTGGCTATTCTTGACCTCGACAAAATTGCCGATGTGCACATCCTCTGCCAACTCGGTACCAGGACGCAGGCGCGCATACGGCCCTATCTGCGATTTGGCACCAACGACGGCATCATCAATATGGCAAAACGCCTTGACTGACGTGCCCGCCGCAATGCGTGCATTCTGGATGACACAGTTCGGCCCTATGCTGACGCCGTCTTCCAGCACCACTTCGCCAATAAATACGCAACCGACATCGATGCTGACATCACGCCCGCATTGCAGGTGGCCACGCACATCAATGCGGGCCGGGTCAAACAGGGTCACGCCCTGTTCCAGTAACTGGCGGGCGATGTTCAGTTGATGGGTTCTTTCCAGTTCGGCCAGTTGCACCTTGCTGTTGACACCCAGGGTTTCCCAGATTGCATCTGGCTGTGCCGATACTACCTCGACACCGCTGGCAACCGCCAAGGCCACGATATCGGTCAGATAATATTCACCCTGCGCATTATTATTCGACAACTGGCCCAGCCAGGATTTCAAATGCACGGTCGGTGCCAGCATGATGCCGGTATTGATTTCGGTAATCTGGCGCTCTGCTTCATTCGCATCTTTTTGTTCGACGATGCGCACGATGCTGCCCTTTTCCCGGACGATGCGTCCCAGACCGGTGGGGTCGGCCATGTGTGCCGTCAAGATACCCAGCTTGTCATCACCGGCAGCGGCAACCAGGCGCGCCAGGCTGGTGGGTGTAGTCAGCGGCACATCGCCATACAGAACCAGGGTGGGCACACTGTCATCCAGTACCGGGATTGCCTGCGCCACAGCATGGCCAGTACCAAGCTGTGGCTCCTGGCGGGCAAAGCGCAAGTCGTCGGCAGCCACGGCGGTGGGCACTTGCTCACCACCATGTCCATAGATGACGCAGATATTGCTGGCATGCAGCTGGCGGGCAGTGTCGATGACATGGGATAGCAAGGGCTTGCCAGCCAGGCCATGCAAGACCTTGGGCAGCGAAGACTGCATGCGTTTGCCCATACCGGCAGCGAGAATGACGACGTTCATGGTGTAGAGAGAAAGTGAATATTCTGAAAATTTTATCACGCGACACTATCCCAACCTGAGCTGAGCGCGTATTAAGCGCTAATTAGATGCTTACTTAACCCTCACTAGCCGCATATTCTGCTGAATGTTTGATGTCCATTTAATTCCTGCAAGATACAAAAAAGTACAATTCAACGTGTTTCCCGATAGCGGACTCATGTACAATTGAGAATAATTATCATTTAGAATGACGACTTACTTGTGTCACTGATTTGCGTCACGTACTTGCGTCACCTATTCGCTTCATTTCCCTTTTTACACCATGCAGCCATCCAGTTCCAATCAATTGCCACTCCAACAAAAACGCGCCTTCTGGCTGCGTCATCTGCATCAGTGGCACTGGATCAGTTCAGCCATGTGCCTGGTTGCCATGCTGCTGTTTGCCGCCACCGGCATCACCCTGAACCATTCAGCCCAGATCGAGGCGCATCCGGTAGTCAGCAAGAAGACCGGGCAATTGCCATCAGCTTTGCTGGATCAGTTGCTGGTGCTGAAAAACACCGATGATGCCTTGTTGCCTGCCCCGGTGACAGACTGGCTGGACCAGGAACTGGACATCCATATTAACGGGCAAGTACCGGAATGGTCGCCAGAAGAAGTGTATGTCGGCCTGCCGCGCCCCGGTGGCGACGCCTGGTTGCGCATTGCGCTGGATAGCGGTGACATCGAATATGAATTGACCAGCCGTGGCTGGATTGCCTACTTCAACGATTTACACAAAGGCCGCAACACTGGCACTGCGTGGAACTGGTTTATTGATGCCTTTGCTGCAGCCTGCCTGATTTTTTGCGTGACTGGATTGTTCCTGCTGAAAATGCATGCCAGCAAACGTCCAAGTACCTGGCCGCTGGTGGTATTTGGGCTGGTCGCACCGTTTTTGCTTGCTCTGATGTTTATCCATTAATTTGTCTTTCATTTATCCTTCTTTTATTTATTGATTGTTCATCATAAGGTTGTTCTCCCATGCGTAATTTGCTCCCGTTTGCCATCACCAGCCTGCTCAGCACTCAAGCCATGAATGCCGTCGCGGCCGACCTGACATTGAAAGTGGAAGTGCCCGCCCTGAAAGTGGCGGAATACCACAAGCCGTATGTCGCCATCTGGCTGGAAAAACCGGACCAGACCTTTGCCGGCAACCTGTCAGTCTGGTATGACTTGAAGAAGCGCGACAATGAAGGCACAAAATGGTTGAAGGACTTGCGCCAGTGGTGGCGTCGCAGTGGCCGCGAATTGCAGTTACCTGTCGATGGCCTCAGCGGCGCAACCCGTACCACGGGTGAACAAACCCTGAGCTTTGCCGGTGACAAGGGTGTGCTGGCCACTTTGCCGGCGGGTGATTATCAGTTGATCGTCGAAGCAGCGCGTGAAGGCGGTGGCCGTGAAGTCGTCAAAGTACCATTCCAGTGGCAAGCCAAAGGTGAACAAAACCTCAAGGCCCAGGGTAGTCACGAACTGGGTGCCATCGCTGTGACCATCAAATAAACCAGGCTCAAGGATAATAATGAACACTTTCAAAAAAATCGCTTTCTTCTCGACACTGGCGTGCGCAGCTTTCTCTGCCCAGGCACACCGCGCTTTCCTGGTACCGTCTTCCACTGTCGTGGCGGGGAACACGCCATGGGTGACGATTGATGCTGCCGCTGCCACCGATGTCTTCGTTTTTGATCACAATGCCCTGAAGCTGGACAACCTGTTTATCACCGCACCGGATGGCACAGCGCTGAAACCGGAAAACGCAAGCACAGGCAAGTTCCGCAGCAGCTTCGATGTGAAACTGAGCCAGGTTGGCAGCTATAAAATCGGCTTCGTCAATGAAGGCCTGATGGCCAGCTACAAGGAAGAAGGCAAAATCAAACGCTGGCGTGGGACGGCAGAAACATTTGCCAAGGAAGTACCGGCCAATGCGGAAGAACTGCAAGTCACGCAACGCAGTGGTCGCGTCGAAACCTTCGTCACCAATGGCAAACCCGGCGGCAAGGCAATGGATATCAGTGGCAGCGGGCTGGAACTGAGCGGCATCACCCATCCGAATGACCTGGTAGCGGGTGAAACTGCCCAGTTCCGCCTGCTGCTGGACGGTAAACCGGCAGCCAATGTCAACGTCACAGTGATTGCTGGTGGCGTACGCTATCGCCAAAAGCTGGATGAAAAAACCTTTGTCACCGACAAGGATGGCAAATTCAGCATCACCTGGCCAACTGCCGGCTTGTATTGGCTGGAAGCAGAACTCAAAGATGACAAACAGGTCAAGGCACCTGCCAAAGTCAGGGTTGCCAGCTATGTGGCGACACTGGAAGTCTTGCCACAATAATCTGCACAATCTGGCATCCCTACCATGCGTCGTGTTTTTATCCCGCTGCAAGCATCTGAACCTTCGGCACCAGCAGCCCAGGCACAAAGCCTGACGCTGACCGGTGCCTCCATGGGAACCAGTTGGCATGTGCAGTTGCTAGCAGATGGCAAACACGAAGGCGCAATACTGGAAGCCGGCATACAGCAAGTGCTGGACCAGGTCGTCTTGCAAATGAGTACCTGGGACCCGGCATCTGATCTGTGCGTCTACAACCGCGCAAGCGCAGGCAGTTGGCAACAACTGCCCGATGAATTTTTCAAGGTCGTCGATTACAGCCTGTACCTGTCACAACAGACTGCCGGCGCCTTCGACATCACGGCAGGTAAACTGGTTGACCTGTGGGGTTTTGGCCCGGCAGGCAAGCGCGCAAGCGTACCAGAAGCGCAGCAGATTCAGGCTGCAATGCAGGCAGGGAACTGGAAAGCGCTGGAGCTGGACCATATCAAACGCCGCTTGCTGCAACCGGGTGGCATTGCACTTGACCTGTCATCGATTGCCAAAGGCTTTGCCGTCGATCAGGTAGCCGGTTTTCTGGAATCTCTGTCCATCAACAGCTATCTGGTAGAGCTCGGTGGTGAATTGCGCGGCCTGGGCATGAAGGCGGATTGGTCGCCATGGTGGGTTGCCATCGAAAGCCCGACCGCCATGCCGGCCAGCGGACAAAAGAAAGAATACCTGGTGGCGCTGCATGAATTGTCCGTTGCCACATCTGGCGATTATCACCAGTTCTTTGAGCAGGACGGGCGGCGCTATGCGCATACGCTGGACCCGCGCACCGGCTACCCGGTAAACAATGAACTGGCCTCTGTCACGGTATTACATACGCAATGCATGGTTGCTGATGCCCTGGCCACGGCCCTGACCGTACTCGGTGGCGAAGATGGTCTGGCGTATGCCAATCAGCATCATATTGCTGCCCTGTTTTTGCAGCGCAACGGCCCCCATCTGGAAGAGACAATGAGTGCTGCCCTGACTGCCATGCTGGACTGACTGATTGATTGATTGACTGATTGACGATGCGATTTCCCTCCCTGCGCCTGATGGGCATACTGTGCCTGGCATTCACTGTGCTGTTTATGCTGAGTTTTTTCTGGCAAGGTGCTGTGCAACGCGACTTGTCTGCCGGTTTGCTGCTGCTTGGCTATCTGGCTTTTTGCCTGTGGACAGGTATCAGGCACAAAGAGAGCCAGTCCCGCTCCATGCAAGGTTTTCCTGCTGAATTGCGGCATCATGACCAGGGCAGCATCCTGATCACCTATGCCAGCCAGACAGGCTATGCAGAACAAATCGCCATTAAAACTGCCACGCATCTGCAAAAAGCCGGAATGAACATTGCCGTCTGCGCGCTGGGTGCCATCCAGCCAGCCCAACTGCAACAGGCACAGCGCATGCTGTTTGTCGTCAGTACCACCGGCGAGGGCGATGCCCCCGACAATGCGGCCGCCTTTACCCGCCGCCTGATGAGTCAGACGCTGGATTTATCGCATCTGAGTTTTTCTGTACTGGCGCTGGGTGACCGCCACTATCAACAATTTTGCGCTTTCGGTCATCACCTGGCCCATTGGCTGCGCCAGCAACAGGCGCAATGCCTGTTCGACCTGATAGAAGTCGACAATGGTGATGAAGGTGCCTTGCGCCACTGGCAGCATTACCTGGGCGTCATCAGCGGCCATACCGAATTGTCGGACTGGAGTAAGCCCGGCTATCAAGACTGGATCTTGACCGAGCGCGAATTGCTGAATCCCGGCAGCCTGGGCGGCCCGGTGTTTCGCATCGCCTGTCGTCCCGCCGATGGTGCGCTTACATGGACCGCCGGTGATATTGCAGAAATCGAACCACAACAGCCACCAGTCGCCGCGGTAAATGCTGCAAATGTGGCAGATGTGCCTGGCCAGGACTCCGCCAACCCTTTGCCGCACCGCGAATATTCGATTTCATCCATCCCCGCAGATGGCAAGCTGGAATTGCTGGTGCGCCAGATGCATCGCCCTGATGGCAGCCTGGGCATAGGCTCAGGCTGGCTGACAGCCTATGCACAGGTGGGGCAAACCCTGGGTTTGCGCCTGCGCGAAAACCGCAATTTCCATACGCCAGCTCAGGATATCCCTCTGATCCTGATCGGCAACGGTACTGGCCTGGCCGGCTTGCGCGCCCACATCAAGGCGCGCGCCAGCAAACGACAATTGCGCAACTGGTTGTTTTTTGGTGAAAGACAGCAGGCACATGATTATTTTCATCGCGATGAAATCCAGGCCTGGCAACAGACCCTCGTGCTGGCCAGACTGGACCTGTGCTTTTCGCGTGACCAGGCCGAACGTCGTTATGTCCAGCATGCGATGCTGGAACAGGCGGCCGATATCCTGTCCTGGGTAGAACAGGGCGCAGCCATCCTGGTCTGCGGCAGCCTGCAAGGCATGGCAGAAGAAGTGCATGCCACCCTCATTCTCATCCTCGGTGCCGGGCGTCTGGAACAAATGACCGAGCAACATCTCTACCGTCGCGATGTTTATTAGCGACACGCTGTCTCTTGTGATCAGACTTGTATCATAATGCCCATTCCTGCTGACCAATTAATACCTGAAAGTGCAATGAAAGTGCAATTTTTGTGACAAGTCAGCTTGGAGTGTTACCAAGGCTATACCTATAGAGATTCTATAGAAACGCTGGTAAATCAGGATGGCATCGCACTGCTGCCAGAAACGCTGCAAATAATATTTTTTTATCTACAAGGCACACACACCATGGCTGACGTCACCACCCTATTGAATACCGGCCCCAGTAAAAGTCGCGTCGATATCGTGTTTGTCGCCGAAGGCTACACAGCAGTTGAAAGAGACAAGTTCCTGGCAGATGCCAAGAACTTTCTCAACAATATGCTGGGGGACGCCAATACCCGCTTGAATGCGCCGTTTTCTGCCTACAAAAACCTGTTCAATGCCAGTGCCATTTTTGTCGCTTCGGCGCAATCCGGTACTGACCAGCCCAACAATAATATCAGCGTCAATACCTATTTCGACGCCACCCAGCATGGCAGCGACGGTCGCCTGCTGTACGGTGATTTTGGCAAGGTCACTACTGTTGTGGCTGGTGCCGTGGCCAGTGACGCGCATGAACTGACCGTGGTGCTGGTCAACACCAACCTGTATGGCGGTGCCGGTGGCTCTATCGCCTGGGCATCGGCGGGCAATATCTCGTCGGCAGAAGTGGTTTTGCACGAGATCGGCCACAGCTACGCTGGTCTGCAGGATGAATACGTGGATACCTCCATCGCCAGCAATTATCCACTGACCGACCCAGGCTTCCTGGCCAGCCCGCATGTGACTGACTCGCTGAGTCGCATTCCATGGTCTGCATGGTTAGGCTATAACGATGGTGAACTGGGTGTGGTCGGCACCTATGAGGGCGGTTATTACCGCGACAAGGGAATCTGGCGCGCCACCCAGGATTCCAAGATGAATCATTTGAACACGCCCTTCAGCGCGCCGGAAAAAGAAGCCTTCGCCCTGAAATATTACCTATCGATTGGTGATTACCTGTCATTGAGCACGACCATTCCCGGTATTTACCAGCCCACCGTCCCTGACAGCAGCCTGCTGGCATACAGCTGGAAAATCAACGGTGCGACAGTCAACACCACAGACAAGACTTATTTTGATGCCTATGCCACCGGTGCCTACAAGACCGGTGCCAGCATGAGCCTGACGACGATAGACAGTACCGGCTACATCCGCAAGAACCTGATCAGCACCCAGCAGGTAGAGAACGCGACGCTGGACAAGTCTGTCATCAATGTCAGTGGCATCAGTAGCATACTGACAGGCAGCAACAGCATCATCCAGCTGGATGGCAGCAATAACACCATCTCACTCAGTACGCCTGATACCACACGTTTCGATTATATCGATGGTGGTGCCGGTACCGATATCCTGCAAGTCAATGGATCACTAAGCAAAGGCAGCACCTATTTCGTCAACCAGATCACCGGCAGCACGGTCTTGCTGGGTTACCAGAGCAATGCTTACTGGGCCACACACAATGTGGAAAAAATCCAGTTTTCCGACTTCATTGTCAACACCACCGTGTATGACAATGCGCATACGATCAAGGGTGCGGAATTGCAATCGCTGGAAGAATTGTATGTTGCCTATTTCAATCGCGTGCCAGATGCCGACGGGCTCGATTACTGGGTCACCCAGTACAAGTCCGGCATGTCGTTCAAACAGATAGGTGATGCTTTTTTCATTGCTGCTGCCCAGTTTCCGGCACAGACGGGATATAGCGCCAGTCTCAGCAATACCGATTTCATCAATACCATTTATAAAAATGCCATGGGAAGGACCGCCGGGGCAGATAGCGCCGGCCTGCAATACTGGCTGAATGAACTCAATACCGGTCTGCAGACCCGGGGTTCCATGGTGAGTGCAGTACTGGCAGGTGCGCGTACCTACAAAGGTGATGCGACCTGGGGCTGGGTGGTGGATTTACTGGACAACAAGATCAAGGTCGCCAATCAGTTTGCCGTTGAATGGGGACTGAACTACCTGACCCCAGAAACCTCGATCACCAATGGCATCGCGATTGCATCTGCCGTCACGGCAAATGACATCACCGCCGCCCTTGCACTGATAGGTATCAGCAACGGGCAAATTCAATTCATCTGACGCTGTGCAGGACGAACAGCTAGCGGACAATACCGCGATGTATGGCGCTTGAACCATCGCTCCAGAATACTTTCTGGACGATGGCATCGATGTACCATGCGGCGGCCATCTTTTGCAGGCCGAATTCGTACAGGCAGTGCGTATGCAGGATCGTGCCTTCTGCATCCTGACGATAAATCATGGTCGACACTTTTGCCTTCGCGGTATCCGCCTCTATTTCTATCTCGATATTGCCGCTGATATGATGGGTCTTTAAATCCTGCAAGGCGATACGGCGTAGATCCGCATAACGCCGGTTGCTCATCTGTTCCGGCGGGGTCCCGCGTAAATCAGAATAATCCGTATACACCGAAGGTGCCAGGCAGGCACACAGTCCATCCCAGTCTTTCAGATCAAAACTGTTGGCAAACTTTGCCAGTCTGTTGTGGATGGCGCAGTAGTCGGCGTTCATCTGTCGGCGTTCATCTGTCGGCATTCATCTGTCGGCATTCATCTGTCAGCGTTCAATTTTTTGGTAATACTTCAACAGCGAAGAAACCACACCAACCAGTTCCCAGCCCAGGATCAGATGCTGATCTGCATCCAGGTGTACGCCATCAAATTCACTGGCACTGACAACACTACCCGCATCAAAAAAATGACAGTTGTGTACCGCTGTGACTTCTTTATATGCTTCTACCAATCCCTGGCTTTTATGCTCGCAGCCCATAAATTTGGGGGCAATCGCACCCTTGGGTGTAGTTGGCAGTGGCGGTACCACAATCAGGATAGGCGGTATTTGCATGCCCGGTTCTATTGGTGCCTGGCGTATGGTGTTGATGATCACAGCCAGGCCCTGCGATGACATCCAGGCGTCATTCTGATGCATGGTCTGGAAGTCATTGATACCCAGCATGACCACCACCAGCGACAGCGGTGTCAGGCTTTCTATGCGCTGCGCCAGGCCCTGCGCGCCATTCCGGCCGGGTTTGAAAGGGTCATCCCAGACCGTGCGCCGCCCGTTCAGGCAATCTTCCACCACACGCACATGATGCTCGGCGCTGTTCAAACCTATCTCCAGTACACCGGGCCAGCGTCCTTCAAAAGACAGGCGCTGGCGCGTAGTGGGGATCAAGCCCCAGGACAATGAATCACCGTAGACCAGGATATGGTTCATGCAAAACTCCAGCTTAAACTTTTTTCAGGTAACAGGCTCTCAACATGAAGCTGCCTGCATCCATCTTGCAATCCACTTCATGGTCACCACCCACCAGCCGTATGCTCTTTACCTTGGTCCCCATTTTCAGGGTGGTGGAAGAGCCCTTGACTTTCAGGTCCTTGATCAATACCACGGCATCACCGTCGGCCAGTACATTACCGTTGGAATCCTTGACAATACGTTCATCATTATCATCAGCACCAGCGGCTGTCTGCATCGACCATTCATGGCCACAATCGGCGCAAATATAATTGTCGCCATCTGGATAGGTATTCTCCATAGAGCAGACAGGGCATGCGGGAGATGGAGACATGGAAGGCTTTCTTGATGCGAAAAGAAAGACAGTATAGCCGACCACCTGCGTGAAACCAGCAATACCCGAGCGTATCAGTCAATATCACTGCAAGGTGTAACACGGTGTAATAAGTGAAATTTGCATGACAAAGCTAGTACCTACTTCACTTCTGCGCGGATAGTCCCACAGCAGCCAAATCACCCCGCGCAGACCCCAGGCACCACATCTGGCGATGTATGGATGTAAATAATCAGTGGTTCAGGCTACTTAACAATTTCATCATATCGACCGCATAAAATTGTTCAACTGGCTGATAGACTTTCTTGCAAGGCAGATCCAGTTGTTGCCCGGACTCTATGGTCAATCTGACTTGCGAGCGCTGCCTGCAAGCTGCTATGGTGGCCGCCAGGGTGTCAGGATGATTATATAAAGGCAAATTTTCTGACTGGATGATGTTCATGCCACCCCGCAGTATTTTGCAACCCTTGACTTCATCCACACCCAGTTTGTCTGCTTGTGGAAAGGTGCTGCTGGTGCCGCAATCCTCTCTCATTAACTCTTGCATGGCCTGATTGAGCATGGCATTTTTTTGTTGCTGGCTGGCGACGACAGTATGGGCAAACCCCGTTTGCTGGAAAAAATCACCCCATACAGCTTGCATGCTTTCCTGCTTGCCAAGCAGGCGAGGTAACCACTTACTTTTGCAGGTAGACTCTACACCGCATTCCAGGGCGTGGGCAAAGTCTGGCCGTGGTGCCTGTATCTGCCCTTGTACCTGCCTGAGCTGCTCATAAAAACCGTCAAAGCGCTCAAATGGTCCCGCCTTGCCTTGCCTGGCTGCCAAACCAAGCACATAGACCGCCAAACCACAGCGATAATCAAGTCGCCCGCCAGCTATCTGATTGGCTGTCAAATTACCCCAACTTGACTGCCGCACATTCAGCAGACATTCGCCCAGAGCCATATTCAAATCATCCGCTGCCTGTTCATGTGTCAGCCATCCTTTGCGTACTGCCATCAGCCAGCGCAAAAATTCGGCGCCACCTTCATGGATCAGACGTGCATCGACATAGGCGTCAGTCGCATCACGCATCTGAAAGCGGTGACTGAATTCATGCGACACAAACAATGTCAGCATACGTTCTGTCTCTGCATCCGGCTGTAGCGGCCAGTTGAACAAGCCCAGACGCAAGACGTCACCGGCATCGCCATCTGGCCTGGCACCACCAGGACCAACTACCCTGGATGCAGCAATGATGGGCATGTCGAATGTTGCCCTTGGCAATGCCTGGTGCAAAAAAGCGATGGATTCGGCAGCTATCTTGCGTATGTTGCTGATGTTGGCCTCACCCAATGCAGGGTCAAAATAGCCGATGAAATTGCCATCCGTCTTCAATACTTTTGGCAATAACAGAACGGACATGTCCTCGCCTTTTACGTCGGTCGGCCTGGCATGGTCTGCAAACACCTGGGCATTCATGGCAATACCGGGGGCACTAAAACTGTAGCTGACTTTGCCACAGCCTGTCTCCACCGCGTAATTACTGGTATGGACGTAGATCGCATCGGCCACCGGGAAAGCAGCCGGATAGCCCCGCACTTTATTTGTGCTGACAGGCACTTGAAAACGTAATTGTGTACACGTCGCTTGTTGTGCTTGTTGCCCCTGTTGCGCGTATTCATTACTCAAATGCTGACCATCTGCCTTGCCACAGGCATCAAGAGGTTGCCAGGTGCTGCGTATTTTTGCTGCATCACTACCTTTTTTCTTGAAAGCCAGGCTGGGACAAGCAGGCGGTAATTGATAACTCACTTCCAGTGCCTGTGAATGCAGATATTTGATATTGACGTCAACATCTGCATTGGCCATGCCAGACACGGCTAAAAAACTGGCGACGAGTAGCTGTCTATATCTCATAATATATCTCACAAAATTTTCTACCCACTCAGTAAAAATCACTTAACTGTTACAGTTGACTAACTGCGGCCCAGCATGTTCCAGCAAACAATACACGCCATCGGCACCATGGTCCTGCTGTAGTTCCTGCCAGCCCAGGTGACGGTAAAATGCCATGCCGGCTGTATTGTTGAGCACACATTTCAAACGCCAGGGGAAAGCCACGTGTGCCTGCAAAAAAACCAGCAGCGCGCGGCCCAGACCCTGGCCTTGCGCGCGCGGATGTACATACAGGTGATGGATATAGGCATGTTCAGGCTGTACTGCCAGCAGGGCCAGTACCTGATGCTGCGCATCCACCGCCACCCAGATCACTTCATCGCGCGAGATGGCGGCAAAATCAGGGATCGCCTCTGCAGGGCGTACCTGCCAGGGCGCTTCGATGATGCAGTGACGATAAATTTCCTGCAGTTGCGCCGCATCTGCATCTGTCGCCAACCGAATATGAGTCAAGTTGTAGACCGGGGAGTCTGGTGCAGATACACAGTCATGAGATCCCAGGGCGGATCCACATCGATCTGTGACAGGATACGCCCGACAGCACCCCTGTGGTAATTGCCATGTGTCGCCACATGCAACAGCATTTCGCCGCGCGACATATTGCCCGGTTTTCCATCGACAAAAGTGAAATGGATCTCTTCAGCGAAACTGGCTTCCGGCTGCTTGCCCAGATAATCCAGCAACCATTGATCGGTCTTGCTGACACGCTGGTGCAAGTCATCCTGCGCAGGGGTATCCGGGGTATTCAATGCGGTAAAGCCGTGTGGCAGTGATTGCAGATTGGCGGCAAATATCTGGTCGACGACGTGGATATGGTTCAATATGCGTATCGCATCATGCACTTCACGCGCATGCGTGTCGGCAGAGACGGTGGCCAACAGGCGAAACAAATCCTGGTTCGCCCAGGCCTTGTATTCAAATAAAGTCAGCAAGAGTTTTTTGGTTTGCATGGGCGTCTCCCGATTTGAGGTAGTGACCTATCACCCAGGCATTTTACCCGCACTTGCCAAATCGCCGGGCTGACCAGATCAGTACACCTGTCACAATCCCCTCACAATCCCTATCACAGCCCCTGGTAAGCGCGGTCCAGCGCGGCAATATCTATCTTTATCATCTGCATCATTGCCATCATGACGCGCTGGGCTTTGACTGGATCGGGATCATTCAGATAAGTGATCAGTGCCTGCGGTACGATTTGCCACGAAACGCCGAAGCGGTCTGTCAGCCAGGCACATTGACTCTCTGTACCGCCATCCATCAGCTTTTCCCAGTAATAATCGACTTCCTGTTGTGAATCACAATTCACCACAAAGGAAATGGCAGGATTGAACGTGAAATGCGGGCCGCCATTCAGCGCCACAAATTCCTGCCCTTCCAGAATAAATTTGGCTGTCATGACCGTGCCTTTCGGCATCGGTGCACCATCGCCATAGCGAGCAATGCTCAACACTTTGGAATCTTTAAAGATACTGGTATAAAAATGTGCAGCTTCTTCAGCTTGCTGGTCAAACCAAAGAAAAGGGGTGATCTTTTGCATGATGCCTGCTCCTGTAGTAGATAGTCAAAACACGGTGTGATGAGCGCTCGTTCCTGATAGTGAAACACGTACTGCGGCCCTACGCCATCAACTTCATTTTTTTCAGATCCTTGCTGATGACCTTGCTGGCATAGTCAATAATTTCTGGTTTTTTGAGTTTAAAAAATAATTTTGCACCATAGCGTATCAGGGCATGATTGGTATCGAAATACTGATCGACCAGATGATCCAGCAAGACATCCAGGCGGTTCTCCAGACTGTCTGTCAATTGCGCAAGATCGCTCTGCGAATAAGCAGGCCATGGCGCTTCATAACAATCGGTATCCGCGACAGCCACCAGGGGAATGATCGGCAGATAGCGTTGTCCATCTGCTGATGTCTGTATCTCGCCCTGTTGATCCTTGACGCCCTTGACGCAATAGGTCTGGCGCTGCTCTTCAGTCCAGTTGACAAACAAGGTATTCTTTTCTGGCAAAACAAAATGACGGCGCAAAAATTGTTGCATATTGCGTCGCCCCAGAAAGTAATCGTGCTTGCGGAAATCACGTTTCAAGAATCCCCCAAAACCGCCGAGCGAACCGCAGGCAATAGGGAAGACAGAGTCGCCGCGCCTGGGCGCAATCAAAAACCGTGAAAATACGTCTTCATGTAAAGCCAGCATCAATTCATCCGGCTTGAACCGGGCCTGGTTTTTCAATGCAGCAAACAGCTTGAACGTGGTTTTCAACAAATCGGGGGCTGGTTGCTCAGCGGGATCAAATGAAGAATTACTGGGGAAAGGATCGATCAGCAATACTGCCTTCCTGGCTTCCTTGCCATCGCGCTTGTTGCGACCACCATTGCCACACAAGACATTGCGCGCCAGTTCCAGTGGTTCATTATTCATCACGCCGCCATCCACACACTGGAATGGAAAATGGAAACCCTTGGTTTCCGGTTTCCAATTGGCAGGTATCGGTTGCTCGGTAAAACACTGATGTGGGTGTTCAGTTTCAGGCGTAGGTACATCCCACAGGCGGGCGCTGTAGACGTCTGGCGGTGTATCCAGTTGTATCACGTGCTGCAGGGTACGTGGTGCCAGGCCAACCGGGAAGGCGGCAGATGCCAGCGCAGCCAGTTTCAGCCTTTCTGTTCGTTCGTCGTCCTTGCCAGCGGCAAACACCTGCCACGGCATGAGATAACGGTCAGGCAATGCTTCCTGTGGCCTGTCACTGAAACGGAATTGTATGTAGTCCGCATGCAGGGACATGTCGTAACTTGCCCCCGCACTACCCTGCAATCCAAACGCATACGGCACGCCGCGTAGATTGGTGACGGTAAGTATCAGTTCAAAATTGTCGGCGACGTAGGCGCGCTTCTGTTGCCTGGGCACTACATCCAGCCCGCTATCGGCAATGTCCCTCAATATGCTGGAATCCAGTATGGAAATGACTTTGCTGTTCTTGTCAGCCAGATCACGGCTTTCCAGCAGGCTGGAAATATCAATTCTATCCACCCAGGAATCAAACAACCTGTTCTTGCCCTGGTTATTTTCCGCATCCTGTTCTGTGGCAATGGATGGCTGATCCGATCCCAGGTAGGCTGCACCCAGGGCGGCACTGATACCACCCGCCGACGCACCGGAAAATACCGACAGCCTGACATCATGCGGTGGCACATTGCCTGCGGCCTTCGCCGCATACCAGGCATCCAGCGCCACGACCATAAAATCAACCACACCAGCCGTATACGCACCTGCTGAAATTGCCCCGGCACCAACCAGGCCAATTTCAAAAGTCTGATCATCCATTGCCTATCCTTTTAATAATATGTCGGGGGGAGGACAAAATCATTGCCAATGCAATAATGTTATTTATTTATTAAAAAAGCAAGACCAGAGATTCAAGTTTCTGAAATACTTTTCGCGCAGGCTAATTTCTTGCTGGCTACACCAACAAACGAAAAAATGTAAACCGATGAAGGCAGGACTTATTGAGCAATACTGATCGGTACACCCGGACATGCAGGTGGTGACTACACGGAAGCGGTTTGGCAGGACTGCGTCACGCGTCGCTATGCGCAGGCCTTGCACGGTATCTGAACGCCTTGCTGGCACTCACAAAGTGGGTGCCATGTGTTCTATTTATTTGCCTTCTTTGCAGGCTGGCCACCAGTCTGCACTTCGATGACATCCCTCTGTGCATCAGCAGCTTTTTGCACGGCATCTTCCACCTGTTTGGCTTTTTCCAGTTGCTTGCGCTGATCTTCCATGATCTTGATCGGCGGCGGCGCTTCCGGCTCAGGCTTGGATTCCTTGGCTTTGCCGCAGGCACAAATGACACAGCAACTTAACAGTATGAATAAAGCACGCATGGTAAGACTCCAGATTGACAATTCCAGCCGCGCACGAAAGCAAGCCTGGGCGGCGATATAGCATTCTAGCAATAATCCCCCAGCCTTAGCGCAGAAAAAGAAAATCCCGGAAAAATCCGGGACTTTTCAAAACAACTCGTACACATGACACGCTGAGAAATTCATTTAGCGGGATGCAGTACAAGGCGCAAAGCACAGCAATACGTCGGTATTGCGAGCATTTGCAACGCAGTAATGCGCCCGCTAAATGAATTTATCAGCGTGTCAGGCATTACATGTTGCGGCGATACTGCCCTCCCACCTCGAAGAGCGCCGTAGTAATCTGCCCCAACGAACAAACCCTTGCCGCCTCCATCAACCTGGCAAACACATTTTCATTATTGATGGCAGCCTGCTGCAAGGCGGCCAATGCCGTCGGTGCCACGTCGGCATGACGGCGATGGAAATCCGCCAGGCGTTGCAATTGCGACTGTTTTTCTTCTTCAGTAGAACGCGCCAGTTCTATCTTTTGTGGCGTGTCATTGGACTTGGGATTGCGGAAGGTATTGACACCGACGATGGGCAGGGTGCCATCATGTTTCAGGTGTTCATAGTGCATGGATTCTTCTTGTATCTTGCCGCGCTGATAGCCGGTTTCCATCGCACCCAGCACACCACCGCGTTCGGCGATACGTTCAAATTCCTGCATCACGGCTTCTTCGACCAGGTCGGTCAACTCTTCGATGATGAAGCTGCCCTGGATAGGGTTTTCATTCTTCGCCAGACCCCATTCACGGTTGATGATGAGCTGGATGGCCAAAGCACGACGCACTGATTCATCGGTAGGTGTGGTGATGGCTTCATCATAGGCATTGGTGTGCAGGCTGTTGCAGTTGTCGTAGATCGCAATCAGGGCTTGCAGCGTGGTGCGGATATCATTGAAATCGATCTCTTGCGCGTGCAGAGAGCGACCGCTGGTCTGGATATGGTATTTGAGTTTCTGGCTGCGATCATTTGCCGCATACTTGTCGCGCATGGCCACGGCCCAGATACGGCGGGCAACGCGGCCCAGTACCGTGTATTCCGGGTCCATGCCATTGCTGAAGAAGAAGGACAGGTTGGCCGCAAAATCATCGATGTGCATGCCACGCGCCAGATAGGCTTCGACAAAGGTGAAGCCATTTGACAGCGTGAAAGCCAGTTGCGAAATCGGATTCGCACCGGCTTCGGCAATGTGATAACCAGAGATGGACACCGAATAGAAATTGCGCACCTGGTGATGAACAAAATATTCCTGTATATCACCCATGACTTTCAGCGAGAATTCTGTCGAGAAGATACAGGTATTTTGCCCCTGGTCTTCTTTGAGAATATCGGCCTGCACGGTACCACGTACATTCTGCAATACCCAGGCGCGTATCTTGGCGGATTCATCGGCGGTTGGTTCACGCTTGTTATCGGCGCGAAATTTATCCATCTGCTGATCGATAGCGGTGTTCATGAAGAAAGCCAGGATGGTCGGCGCCGGACCATTGATGGTCATGGATACCGACGTCGCCGGATCACACAGGTCAAAGCCATCGTACAAGACTTTCATGTCTTCCAGCGTCGCGACGGACACACCTGAATTGCCGACCTTGCCGTAGATGTCTGGACGTATGGCCGGGTCTGCACCGTACAGGGTGACGGAATCAAACGCGGTCGACAGACGTTTGGCATCCATGCCTTGCGACACCAGTTTGAAGCGGCGGTTGGTACGGAAGGGATCACCCTCACCGGCAAACATGCGGGTAGGGTCTTCACCTTCACGCTTGAAGGCAAATACGCCAGCGGTGAAAGGGAAAGAACCCGGCACATTTTCCAGCATCAGCCAGCGCAGGATTTCACCGTGATCAACAAAGCGCGGCAGAGCTACCTTGCGTATCTTGGTGCCAGACAGGGACAGCTGTACCAGGCGGGTACGGATTTCCTTGTCGCGGATCTTGACGACATATTCATCGCCGGCATAGGCGGCCTGCATGTCTGGCCACATGCTGATGAGTTTCTTGGATTCGCCATCCAGGCGGTTTTCACGTTCAGTAATCAAGTCATCGAAGTCAGCAGATTTGCCAACTGCTGACAACATGCGTTTGCTTTCCTGCAGTTGCTGGCGTTCACGCGCTATCAAAACCTGCTTGCCGGTATTCTTGTGATAGGCACGCACGGTATCTGCAATCTCTGCCAGGTAGCGGCTGCGGGCCGGTGGCACGATGACATTCTTGCCGCTGGAATATTTGACATCAATCGCTGCCAACTTGCTGGGCTTGGCCCGCAAGCCATGTTGCACCAGTGCTGGCAAAATACCCTGATACAGCGCAGTCACACCGTCATCGTTGAAGCGCGATGCCTGCGTGCCATAGACCGGCATTTGATCCGGCTTCTGGCTCCACAATTCGCGGTTGCGCTGGTATTGTTTGGCGACATCACGCAAGGCATCTTGCGCGCCCTTACGGTCAAATTTATTGATGGCGACAAAGTCGGCAAAATCCAGCATATCGATTTTTTCCAATTGCGATGCAGCACCAAATTCAGGTGTCATCACATACATGGAGACATCAACATGCGGCACGATGGCCGCATCACCCTGGCCTATGCCTGAAGTCTCGACAATCACCAGATCAAAACCGGCGACCCTGCAGGCCGCGATAACATCCGGCAGGGCTTGTGAAATTTCAGAACCAGCTTCACGTGTCGCCAGCGAACGCATGAAGACCTTGAGCTTGCCCTTCCACGGGTTAATAGCATTCATGCGTATGCGGTCACCCAGCAAGGCACCACCTGATTTGCGACGCGAAGGGTCGATGGATATCAGGGCAATGTTCAATTCATCATCCTGGTCCAGCCGTATGCGACGTATCAATTCGTCCGTCAGTGATGATTTGCCGGCGCCCCCGGTACCCGTGATACCCAGGGTCGGCACCTGGCTGAGTTTGGCAGCAGCCATCAACTGCGCGCGCAGTTCCGGCGCGACCTTGTCGTTTTCCAGCGCGGTAATCAATTGCGCCAGCGGACGGTGCTTGTCGGCGATATCGCCATCCTGCAATACCCTCAGCGTCGTCGGTGCATAGCCGGACAGATCACTGTCACAAGCCTGTATCATCGATAAGATCATGCCCACCAGGCCCATGCGCTGGCCGTCTTCCGGGCTGAAAATGCGGGTCACGCCATAGGCATGCAGGTCAGCGATTTCTTCTGGCACGATGACTCCACCGCCACCGCCAAATACCTTAATATGGGCACCACCGCGTTGCTTGAGCAGGTCTATCATGTATTTGAAGTATTCAACATGACCACCCTGATAGCTGGAAATGGCAATGCCCTGGGCATCTTCCTGCAGGGCGGCAGTAACGATTTCTTCTACCGAGCGGTTATGGCCCAGATGGATCACTTCGGCACCATTCGCCATCAAGATGCGGCGCATGATGTTGATGGAGGCGTCGTGGCCATCAAAAAGGGACGCAGCGGTCACAAAGCGAACTTTGTTGGCAGGCTTGTATTCGGTCAGGTTTTGGGCAACGGACAGGTCAGTCATGTCTTCCTCATCGGTCTTGTTTTACTTCAGTAAATATTGCTATTTCACAAATTTTTACTGGATTTGGGTTAAGCTAAGTTATATGACGTTAACGTAAACGTCAATATGAATATGTGAATTGGCAATCCGGCCCTGTATGCGGCTTGCAGCAGTGAAATGTCTGGAAAGCGTCATGGATACTGGGTTTGATTTCAGTGTAGTCCGCAACAGAAAATCTGCCTTTAGCCTGCATACTGGCTTTGCCTGGCCGGCAAGACAGACATGCTATGCCTGCCTTGCCACAATGCCATCAAATCGGGGTCACGCCACGCGTGTCACTTCCATGATGGCTGTTGTTTTTTGTGGATTCAGCAAAGCTGCTTTTTCTGCATGATACGCCTGCATGGCCTTTTCTTTCACATGACCGTAACCACGGATTTTCTCTGGCAGACTGGCCAGTGCAATCGCCTGTTCCAGATTATCCGCGTTCAGTCCGGCCGCCAGTTTTTCCATCAGTGCGCGGTATTCAATGATGAGGGCGCGTTCTGCCTTGCGTTCTTCTGTGCGGCCAAAGATATCCAGCGCCGTACCACGCAAGCCCTTGAGTCTGGCCAGCAGCTTGAATGCCTGCCAGACCCAGGAACCGTATTGCGCCTTCAGCAGATGACCTTGCCCGTCTTTTTTCGAGAAGAGAGGTGGCGCCAGATTGAATTTCAGGCTGAAGTCCCCTTCAAACTGTTGCCGTAGTTTTGCGGTAAAGTCGCCATTGGTGTACAGGCGGGCGACTTCATACTCATCCTTGTAGGCCATTAACTTAAAGGCGTATCTGGCGACTGCCATGCTGAATTTGTTACCGGCATTCAATGCAGATTCTGCTTTACGCACTTTGTCGACAAGCTCAGCATATTGCTGGGCGTAGGCGGCGTTCTGGTACTCCGTCAATACCGCAATGCGGCGTTTGACGAGAGCATCCAGACTTTGCGGCATCTGGATGACGACAGGCTGGCCGGGGATGGCGATTTTTTCTACGCGAGCAAAGTCCACCGCTGCACGGCGGCCCCACAGGAAGGCTTTCTTGTTGGCTTCTATCGCAACCCCATTCATTTCTATCGCCCGCAGCAAAGCTGTTTCGGATACCGGTATCGCGCCTTTTTGGTAGGCAAAGCCCAGCATGAACAGATTGGTGGCAATGGAATCGCCCATCAAGGCAGTTGCCAGTTTGGTGGCATTGATGAAATCGACCTTGCCACCGACCGATTCCGAGATCAGGTGTTCTACCGATTCCAGCGGGAATTGCCAGTCAGGATTTTTGGCGAACGGCCCAGTAGGCTGTTCATGGGTATTAATGACAGCACGGGTACGACCAGCACGCATTTTGGAAATGGCGTCATGCGCACCCGCAGTCAAGATATCGCAACCCAGAATCAGGTCTGCTTCACCGGTCGCGATACGCTGGGCGCGCAATTTGCCAGCCTGGTTGACGATGCGTATGTGCGAGGTCACCGAACCATTCTTTTGCGACATGCCCGTCATATTGAGTACCGATGCGCCCTTGCCTTCCAGATGCGCGGCCATGCCCAGCAAGGCACCAACGGTAATCACACCTGTGCCGCCGATGCCGTTCAACAGGATATTGTAAGAGCTTTCACAGACCGGCAACACGGGATCAGGCAATGCGCCGAAGTCATCGGTCTTTGCCGTGCCGGTTCTGGATTTGACCAGTTTGCCACCTTCTACCGTGACAAAGCTGGGGCAGAAACCCTTGACGCAGGAATAATCCTTGTTGCACGACCATTGGTCTATGCTGCGCTTGCGGCCAAATTCCGTTTCCACCGGCATGATGGAAGTACAGTTGGATTGCACGCCACAATCCCCGCAACCTTCACAGACTACTTCGTTGATGAACATGCGCTGATTGGGGTCAGGGAATTCGCTTTTTTTGCGGCGACGACGTTTTTCGGCAGCACAGGTCTGGTCGTAAATGAGCACAGTCGCGCCAGGTACCTCGCGCAACTCGCGCTGCACGGCATCCATGTCCTTGCGGTCATGCAAGCTCACAAAGTTCGGCAAATTGGATCTGTCGGTATAGCGCGACAAGTCTTCTGTCACCAGGGCGATGCGCTTGACGCCTTCTGCTGCCATCTGCTGCGCCATCATCGGGACACTGATAATGCCATCAACAGGCTGGCCACCAGTCATGGCGACCGCATCGTTATATAAAATCTTGTAGGTGATATTCACCTTGGCGGCGATGGCAGCGCGGATCGCCAGATAGCCGGAATGGAAATAAGTACCATCGCCCAGGTTCTGGAATACATGCGGCAGGGTCGAGAATGCGGCCTGGCCTATCCATGGCGCACCTTCGCCACCCATATGCGTAGTCAGTTTGTTGAATTCAGGGTAAATCGCGGTCGCCATGACATGGCAACCTATGCCAGCCAGGGCCAGGCTGCCTTCCGGCACCTTGGTCGAGGTATTGTGCGGACAACCAGAACAGTAATAAGCCGGACGCGCGGGCGTATTGACTTGCTTGCTGAGTACCACATCCTTGGCTTCCAGAAACGCCAGGCGTGCCTTGATCAGGTCGCTGGTATGGAAGCGGGCGATACGCGCCGCGATCACGCGGGCAATCTGTGCCACCGAGAAATCTGCTTTCGAGGTTAACAGCCATTCACCACGCGGATGTACCCATTCGCCTTTTTCATCAAATTTGCCGATGACGCGTGGGCGTACATCGTCGCGCCAGTTATACAGTTGTTCTTTCAGTTGGTATTCAACCATCTGGCGTTTTTCTTCGACCACCAGTATCTCATCCAGACCCTGGGCAAATTCGCGCACGCCATCGGGTTCCAGCGGCCAGGGCATGGACACCTTGAACAGGCGTAGTCCTATCTCGGCAGCGAACTTTTCGTCGATGCCCAGTTCTTCCAGCGCTTCCAGCACATCCAGATACGACTTGCCAGATGCCACGATGCCCAGTCTTGCGGTCGGGCTGTTGATGGTCACATGATTGAGTTTGTTGGCACGCGCATAAGCCAGGGCTGCATAGATTTTGTAATCCTGCATCAGCGCTTCCTGCTTGCGTGCCTGTATGCCCAGGGTATCCAGCGACAAACGTGTATTCAGGCCGCCTTCGGGCATGACAAAATCTTCAGGGATGGTGATTTGCAGACGGAAAGGGTCTGCATCCACCGACGAGGTTGATTCCACCGTATCTGCCAAGGCCTTGAAACCAACGGCACAGCCGGAGAAACGTGACATGGCCCAGGCATGCAAGCCCAGGTCCAGGTATTCCTGCACATTGCTGGGGTACAGCATGGGGATCATGCAGGCAGAGAAAATATGATCGGACTGGTGCGGCAGCGTCGAAGAATACGCACCATGGTCATCGCCGGCTACCAGCAATACTCCACCGTGTTTCGATGTGCCTGCATGGTTCATATGCTTGAAAACGTCAGCACTGCGATCCACGCCGGGGCCTTTGCCATACCACATGCCAAACACACCATCGTATTTGGCCGGGCCTATCAGGTCTACAGTTTGCGAACCCCAGACTGCGGTGGCGGCCAGGTCTTCATTGACGCCGGGCACGAACTGCACATGGTTTTGTTCCAGCAGTTTTTTGGTTTTCCACAATGTTTCATCCAGGCCACCCAGTGGTGAGCCGCGATAGCCGGAAATAAATCCCGCCGTGTTCAAGCCCGCAGCCAGGTCACGCTGGCGCTGCATCATGGGCAGGCGGACCAGGGCTTGTATGCCGGACAGGAAGATGGTGCCGCTATTCGACGTGTATTTATCGTCGAGCTGTACGTCATTCAATTGCGGCGGGCTGGTGATCTGGCTGGCTTCGAGTGCATCGATGGCTGAGCTTGCAGGAGCTTCGCTGCCGGTGGTAGTAGTGTTTTTTTCGAACGGCAGGGACGAGAGTCCAGCAGACTCCAGGGTGGTGTCGGATGACATAAGGTGGCTCCAAAATTTGTAATTTAGATCGCAAAGAGCATGCGTTATGTCCGGTAAGACACAATTTTGCTCGTAGCCTATAGCGAGGTATCAGAGATAGGCTCTCGTTGCGTTGACAGTGGTAACTGTCATTTTATTCGAATTCGATACAAAATTCGATGTCAAGACATCATGCATTCTGTCACGGTATAACCCAATAACAATATGCCATGGCTGCACCTTCATTCATATCGAATCAAAGAGACATCAAAGGAAGCTTTCGAAATTTCGCTGCAGCGCTTCCTCGACTTCCTTTGAAATCTGCTGTGTTCACAGTGTAGGTTGAATACGCCGGCAGGGAAAATATGGAATTAAAATAGGGCTATCATGAAAAGTGATACCTTATATTGCCAGCCTTGCCAGTGGACGATCTTCCAGCACATCCTGTTTGCCGGCAAAACGCATGTCCCTAAGAACCTTACATGGACGCCGCCATTTGCCAAGTAAAAAACGCATCATGATTTGCAGGAATAGATTGCACGCTTACATCCGGCCTGTTATTGCGACAAATGCCGCTGGCCCCTATGGAATTCGCTGAC